>CAZIGS010000237.1:0-1571 GCA_964538645.1 uncultured Rickettsiaceae bacterium | reverse complement strand
GACTTACCAGCACCTGTTTCGCCAGTAATACAGCAAAAACCTTCATGCAGCTCTATATTTAGAGATTCTATAAGGATGAAATTTTTTATAGATAGATTAAGTAACATATGCACCTTCACCAGGTCCCAAAATAAGCCCAAAGAAGCAGGTTATACTGAGGCCTATTGTTGTTTTACGCTCTTGCCATACCTATGTTGAATGCGTGGAGGTAGTGGTTTATGCGCTAATAGCAAGTGATATGCTCTCTTATACCATTTACTATCATTATAATTATGACCTAATACAGCGGCATATTTCTCAGCCTCTTCCCTCAGCCCAAGCATTAGATATGCTTCTGACAGTCTATACAGAGCTTCTGTTACATGGGAAGTAGTAGAATAGTTCTGCACTACATTCTGAAATCTTGATATAGCAGAAATAGGATTGTTGATTACCAAGTAATAGTGACCTACATCCATTTCACTTCCAGCTAAGTGGTCATTCACTAAATCCATTTTCAGAGACGCATCTATAGCATATTTTGTCCCTGGAAAACGAGATATCAGCTCTTGGAAAGCTGTTCTTGCCTTTTCTGTTGCAGTTTGGTCCAATTCGGCACGAGAAATTTGCATATATTCAGCAAGACCTCTTAAATAATAGGCATATGCTATATCAATGTTCATAGGATGAATTTTTATGAAGTTCTCTAATACATCAGATGACTCTTCGTATTTTCCATCTAGGTACAAAGCATAAGCTTCCATTAGCTCTGCTTGAGGAGTGATTTCAGAACCAGGATGTTGAAAATACACTTTCCCAAACTCCTCAGCAGCTTTTTTATATTTACCAGCCTGCAAAAGCTCCTTACCGCTGTTATACAACAAACGTGCAGGAAGAACATTTTCATCATCACCCTTCTTATTTTTACAACCAGTTAAAAACAATGGGAAAAGAAGTAGTAATAATAGATTTTGTGACTTCATATATGATATGTATTAGATTGTGTAATATTGCTAATTTATACACTGCAAAAATGATTTTGTAAAAGGTAAAATTATAACAGTAGCAATATATCTATACATAATAGTTGGTGCAATTATACTCATCTTTCATATCATCAATCACTAGAGTACATGCACAGAATACTCATACTCCCCTTTTTTTGACCACTATCCTTGTAAAATTTTAAAAACTCGGTTCAAAAATGCCTCGTCATCACGAGCGAATTTTGCATCATCCCAGACCCTCGTACATCTTAAGCAGGAAGCGTTCGTGCATACTAAGCAAAACCTTGTACAAGATATGGCCCAGCCTAGATTTCTCTCAAAGGTTTCGTACAACTATTTTTTCACCACAGGATCCCTAAAATTCCTGAATATAAAATACATTAATAGAGCGACAAAAACTATGTATAGACTCGGTACATATATCCAACCTGTTTTTTCTATCAGGTATAAATGCACCATACCAACTGTACCGCCCCCAAGACCCATACCAAGGCTAAAATTAAAAGCAACCCCCCTATAGCGTATTAATGTTGGAAACTGTTTTTGAGCAATAGCAAAAGCAACGCCGCCAATAGTAGCAGTAGA
>CAZIGS010000236.1:0-1614 GCA_964538645.1 uncultured Rickettsiaceae bacterium | reverse complement strand
AGCAGCGCCTAAAATTGCAGCATTTTTTAGTGCGGTAAAAGCTTGGGGAAATGCATTATGGGAAGGTGAGAGCCTTGCAAATGCTAATCGAGCAGCTGCGGATAAATATGATAGTGCGGTCAGGTCAAATAGGTTTAGGGGTGCTATAAGTCAGGGAATTGATCAAGCTAGAGAGGTTGTAGAATCTGTGGCTGCAGAGTTTGGGTTAGGGGTTAGAAATAACTCAGAAACTACTCAAGAAGCTGCTCAGGAAAGAAAGAAAGATGATAAGCGCCGTGAGCAACAAACTGAGCGCAGGGTGGCAGGCGCTGAAAAAAGAAATGATGTGCGTAAAAAATATGGTTTGAAACGTAGTGCTAGTGATGATGCGCTCCCAGGAGGCGCTAATAGTAAGAAGCAAAAAACTTGGGCGGCTAAGACAAAGAAGTCGAAAACTTCGCATTCAGTTTCACATAATAAGTGAGTGTTGCTACTCTTATCTAACCTGAGCTTGATGTAAGAAATAGCATGAAACTGGTTACAAAGGTCATCCTTGGTCCCTTAGCCGTCATCCTAGTGCTTGACACTAGGATCTATAATGCATAAATGGGTCCTCGGGTCTACGCCCGAGGATGACGAATGGGGCTAAAGCCTATAACAATCAGCTTTTATAGTTTTCTTACATCAAGCTCAGGTTATTTATTAGGGATTTTTGTAGGTTTGTCTTTATTATTTTTTTCTGATTTGACCCGATCTGCCCAGGTTGTAGTTGTGGATACGGTCTTTTCTTGGTGTTTCTCCATATGAGATGCTAAAATCTTTATCAATTCTTCCTTTGATTCAAATTCTTTGCCGTTATGTAAAAACCTCTTTACTAAAACCTCATCCTGTTTTTTAAAAGCATAGGACATAAATTTGGCATAATTTGGTTCTGGATTATCACCCATTATCTCTTTATATAATGTCTCTGCTTTTTTCAGGTAAGTATCATCTTTAGATGACATTTTGATTACTCGTTAGTTGTTTTTTCAGCCACTTGCTGCAGCTGCATTATTTTCAGTTTTACTACTATCATCTTCCTTTTTACCTTCAGTAGTTGTAGTAGCTTGATTATCTTGTTTTTGTTGGGCTGCGCCTAGTGCATATACGCATAATTCTTCGAAAGAAACATTATTTTCTTCGGACAGTGTTTTAAGCTTAGCTACAGCATCCATTACTTGAGGCGGGATAGTGCCATTTTTTTGTTTAGAAAGCCAATCTGCTTGAAAATACAAAGGGTGGTGCCCTGGCTCTGGTTTGCCAAGACATATTGTGAAAGGGGACATCTGTCCACCGAAATCACAATTGATAGTAAATTTTTTCATAAACAATAATTTTGATGTTATAATTTATGATAGTCACATCGACTTAAAAAAATCAACAAATTTAAGATTAAGACTTTAAGAAATCTTCAAGCTCTACAATATTACCCACATTTTTTAATGTAAAATTATGATCTAATTTACGAAGCATACCAGTCAAAACCTTACCAGAACCGAGTTCTACTATGTTGTTAATATTATTAGAGGCAAAGTAAGATATTGTTTCTCTCCAACGTACTCGTCCTGATATTTGTTTCACTAATGAGTCTTTGAT
>CAZIGS010000235.1:0-1633 GCA_964538645.1 uncultured Rickettsiaceae bacterium | reverse complement strand
GCTTTAAAATTAGCTCATTAAGTTTAGCTAGCTCTTCTTCGATCTTTTTTCTTTTATTGCGATATTTTTCAAGAAAAATTAAATCTGCCTTTATTATCTTCCTACAAAACCCTGCTATCTGATTCCAAAAACCACGCTTTTTAACTTCTAAATCAGTTGTATATTCTTCTAATAATTCTTGCCCTTTTTCTAAATCAAATTCCTTTGTATGTTCACCATATAATCCAGCTTTTATCATCTCAGCTGTTACTTTGCGTGATTGCTCCTCTGTAAGTTCTTCATCCTCTGGTAAATCTGAAAATAAAGATTTTGCAAATGCTTGACGCAAAAGCTTTTCACTCAAAGATATCTTTTTACTATTCTTGTAATCCTCACTATCTACATTTTCTATTTGCTCAATATCATATTGGGCCGCAGTACCTATAGCAGGTAGATTATGTATTATAGGTAATACATCAGATACTGAAGATTTTGAGGAGATAGAGCTTTGATCTTGTGTACTCACAATATGGTTATAATCATTTTGCTTTTCTTCATCAACTGACATATTAATCCATAATAAATGATATATACATAATAGGTTCTAAAAGCAGGGTATCAGCTTTTATAATACCCTAAGTTATCATGATATAGCTAAAATATTTGCCATAAGTTAGGCTATGGTTAAGTTATTAATTATCATTGTGGCTTTTATGCTAACAAGAACGGTAGTCCTATTACTTATAATAGGCTGTATTAGGATAATAATCCATCAAAATTCCCTCCATCTAATCCCGCAATTACCATTTGATTTCCCAAAAAATCAGCACTCTCTATCCTGCCCATTTTCAGTGCTAATTCAGCAGGATTATCACCAGTCTCACACTTTGCAAAGAGATTTCCCCCCGCAGTAATAATTAGCTTCATTTTTTCTTCACTTCCAGAAGACATCCCTAATGCTTCATGTAGAACTGTATAACCGCCTCTTGTGGGCAAATTGGAATCAGCTCCAACAGCAAGAAGCATTTTCACTGTATTTACAGAACCACCTCTTGCTGCTCCATGAAGTGCAGTCATCTCACCAGCTTCATCAACATTATTAACAAGTACTTTTAAACTAATCAATAGCATTGCTATAAATTCATATTCATAGATGCCTGATAAACCGGAAGCAAGACTTAGAGCAGAAGATAAAGTTTTTTGTTCAATAGTGCCACCTCTTATTAACTCAACTGCATCGTATAATCTTCTATCAGTCAGTAAATACTCTAAAGGTTCCCTATATGCTGGATGTAGCATTTTAGCTATGTCCGTTTTTGAATTATTTGTATGAGAATGAATAATAAAAGGGCCGCTAAGCAGCCCAGAAGTTTATAAAATAAAATATATAAACTATTCTTAGAATCGTTATTCTATATTGTTTATATGAGTATCCGCAGGTTTTGGTGACTTAGTAGTACTTCAGTACTATAGAAGCTGGATGCATTTTTACATGAAGTCATGTGTTACCCCTGATGATATTATTTTATGATGTATAACAATCCCGTATTTTCAAAACTTTTTCACATCAAAAAAGATAGTAGACGAAAGATTAACGTTCGAGATAATAGAACATATAGAGTATATCGTCTACACCCAAAACATTTACAGCATC
>CAZIGS010000234.1:0-1642 GCA_964538645.1 uncultured Rickettsiaceae bacterium | reverse complement strand
TGCAGCAAAGCAAGCTAAACGAAAAGTTGCTTTGACAGGTCGCTCCATGCATAAAATTTTAGCTGCAGCGCAAGATAGTGGATATTTGCTGGATGTACCACATATAATTGATGAAAGAGAAATATCGCGATATAAACGCGAAGATGTTATTGTGGTAGCTACTGGTTGTCAGGGTGAACCATTAGCAGCAACTGCAAAAATGGCTAATAAGAACCACCAGCATTTTAGGCTAGCTCCTGGTGATACTGTAATTTTTTCCTCTAAAATCATTCCAGGGAATGAAAAGAAAATTTTCCGTATGTTTAATATGTTTGTAAGAGACGGAATAGAGGTAATCACTGAGCGTGATCATTTCGTTCATGTTTCAGGTCATCCAGCTATTGATGAATTGCACAAAATGTATAGTTTAATTCGTCCTGATGTAGTAGTTCCAGTTCATGGAGAACCTGTGCATCTTCATGAGCATTCAAGATTAGCCAGAAGCTGGGGCGCAAAACATGCTATAGAAGTAGAAAATGGAGCGGTAGTAAAGCTTGATAAACACGAACCTAAAATAATAGGAAAAGTTCATAGCGGTTATCTTGCTGTAGATGGAAATTTCTTACTCCCATCAGACTCTAACATACTAAAAATGCGCCGCAAAATGCGTGAATCCGGTGTAGTTTTTGTTGCAATAAATATGAATAATAAAGGCCTCGTAGTTTCTAATCCCGTTATTGAAGCCCCTGGGTGTTTAGATAATGTAGAGGATAGAGATATTCTAGAAGTTATGGAAAATGAGATAACAAATTCTATTGATCAATTACGCAGTAATGGAAATAAAGCAAGCGGAAATCAAGTTGAAACAGTTGTAAGAAGCTGCGTCCGTAGAATCCTTAAAGAAGAAAATGGCAAGCAACCTCAGATTATCGTAAATATCGTAAATATCTAGTTTCTAAAAATGAAAAGCTAGCATGACAGAGAGACTCTTGAATCAAATCTGAACTTTTGGCACATTTAGGCATTCTGCATAGAATTTACAAGCAAATCCTGAATCACCAATTGTGGATATATTTCTCCATGCCTATGCTGCAGTTTAATCTGCCCTACAGCAGAAAAATTTATAGGTCTTTCAGAAAATAAAATATTCTCAATTTCAGTTCCTACAGCGTTAAAAGCAATAGCTCTAACCGCTTTACCTTTATATGCAGCTCTATCATTAACCAGCATACAGCTAATATGCTTTTCCCCTACCACGTATGCCTTTAAAACAAAAAGTCCGTCTAATTTTATAATAGGCTCTGAGTTCCCACTACCGAATGGAGCCAAAGAATGTATTTTATTATATAATTCTACCGACATTCCATCTGAGGTTATTTCAAAATCAAACTCACAAAGCTTGTTTCTTTCTATCTTATCCTTATTTTTTTCAAATTTTCTATCTAAAAATTCTTTAAGAGCTGCTAAAGATTCTTCCTTACAAGTAAAACCAGCAGCCATAGCATGCCCACCACCTACTTCTATCAAACCCTCAAGTTTAGCCTCTGCAAGAGTGCTGCCAAAATCAATTCCTGGCACTGATCTACAAGATGCTTTACCAACCCCATCTATAAGGGAAACTACAGCAACTGGCTTTTGATGTAGCTCTTTAAGCCTTCCTGCA
>CAZIGS010000233.1:0-1647 GCA_964538645.1 uncultured Rickettsiaceae bacterium | reverse complement strand
CATTCTTTCACCTATATCCTGAATTGTAGCAAGCATATCTGCTATATTTTCTTGCACCTCAGGGTCAAAAACGTCTCTGACCTCCTCAGATCTCTCTAAAAGAAGCGGGTTTCCCATTATCAATGGTTTTAATAATTTGGCCATAACATAATCACAACTAATTGAAAAGCTATTGAAGCATACCACCTGTACGTTAGTGGGTCAATATATTATATTGGACTGGATATTACAATATGGTAATATATACGCATTAAAAAGGTGTGCGATATGAAATTCTATAATACATTATCCAACAAACTAGAAGAATTTATTCCCATAGATATTCAAAACATCAGAATATATGTATGCGGTCCCACCGTATATGACAGACCTCATATAGGCAACGCCCGCTCGGTTGTAGTATATGACGCTCTATACCGTATATTACGTAAAATTTACGGCGATGAACACGTAACCTATGTGAGAAACATTACGGATGTTGATGACAAAATAAATGCAAGATCTATCGAACTAGGTATTACAATACAAGAACTTACCTCTTCTACATATAAGGAATTTCATTCCGACATGGAGTATTTAGGATGTTTAGACCCTACTCATGAACCAAAAGCTACTGAGCATATAGAAGATATGATCAATATCATACAGCTATTGATAAAAGGCAACCATGCGTATATTGCAGCTGGACATGTTTATTTTGATGTAACGAGTAGCAAAGATTATGGGGCTCTATCTGGGCGGACCTTAGATGAAATGATAGCAGGATCTAGGATCGAAGTTAGCCAGGATAAAAAACATCCTGGAGATTTCGTATTATGGAAACCTTCGTCAGAAAAGGATGATGTTTCATCTATATTTGATAGTCCCTGGGGTAAAGGGCGACCTGGTTGGCATATAGAATGTTCGGCTATGAGTAGTCATTTTTTTGGGCATGAGTTCGACATACATGGCGGTGGGGCAGATCTAATATTTCCTCATCATACAAATGAAATAGCTCAAAGCTGCTGCGCTTTTCCAGGTAGTAAATTTGCTAAATTCTGGATTCACAATGGATTTCTTACGGTAGATGGCGCTAAAATGAGCAAGTCGCTGGGTAATTTCCTTACTATGGAGCATTTCATAGATAAAAAAATACACGGAGAAGTAGTGCGCTACTGGCTACTTTCCACAAATTATCGTAAACCAATAGATTTCAATGAAAAGGCTTTATATGACGCTGGAGAATCTATGAATTATCTATATAGATCCCTCGAAAATATAGAAACTCAAGAAGTGGATATTCCAACAGAGTTTATGAAATTTTTGGAAGATGATTTAAATATAACAGCTGGTTTTAGCTATATGCATAATTTGGCTAAAAATATAAACAAATCAGATAATGTTGATGAAAAAAAATCATACGCAAATCAACTTAAAGCCTGTGGAAATTTGTTAGGTATATTACAAAAAACTTCTAAAGAATGGTTTGCTATATCTGATATAGATAATGATCATATAAATAGCCTTATTGAAAAGCGCAAAATAGCAAAGTCAAACAAAGATTGGGCTTTAGCTGATAAGATAAGGAAAGAACTTCATGATATGGGAATAGACATCGAAGATCATAAAGATGGAAGTACTAGTTGGAGATAAAACGCATCATTGCGA
>CAZIGS010000232.1:0-1654 GCA_964538645.1 uncultured Rickettsiaceae bacterium | reverse complement strand
AAAAAGGTATATGCAGCTATTGCATCAGGTTCTGTTCAAGATGCAGAAGCAAGTTTTAAGGTAGCTCAGTCTGAAATTATGTGTGGTGTAAAAAAAGAAATTATCAAGCTAAACACTGCTTCTAGAAAAGTTAGTAAGCTTTCTCATAAAGTGAAAGCTATGACAAAAGCTTGAAATTAATCCTTTAATGTGTCATCGAATGATTGGATCCAGTTGCTGTAATACTGGGTTCCTGCTTTGGCAGGAATGATACCAAAAAATAAACAAGGTCTATCATCATGTTAAATTTCAAAAAAATTCTTACTTTTTTTCTGTCATTATTTTCTTTAACTTCTGTTGAAGCATCTTCTACTGCTGACGTTCAATCAGTGCCGCATGGGAAATGTATGGTCCTAACTTTACAATATGGTGACGTCTATATAAAGCTGCTTGATGAATTAGCTCCTAATCATGTAACAAGAGTAGCTCAGCTTACAGAGCAAGGTTTTTATAATGGTCTGTCATTTCATAGGGTGATAGATGGTTTTATGGCACAAACAGGGGATCCGAAAGGTGACGGTACAGGTGGTTCAGGTAAAAATATTAAAGCTGAGTTTAGCAAAGAAAGACATGTGCGTGGTACTGTATCTATGGCCAGAGCTGCTTCGCCAGATTCTGCAGATAGTCAATTTTTTATAGTATATGCTCCAGCGGCTTACCTAGACGGTCAATATACTATATTTGGACAAGTAGTTAAAGGTATGGCATTTGTTGATATGATCAAAAAAGGAGATCCAGCAAATAACGGCACAGTGATAAATCCTGATAAAATCATCAAAGCCAAAATCATAGATGGTTCTGAGTGCGTGAAAGCTTTAGTGGAATAATTCTTATAATTTATATTTTTCTTTTAAAGAAGTATAAGTTTTTACAAGCACTGGCTCATATGTCTTAATATTTTCGAAAACAGGCTTTGCATCTTCTTGTTTATATACGTGAGAGTTGTTGTTTCTATCATCTAACATTTTTATCCATATTTTTTCGTCATTAATTAACCCTGAGCTTCATGTAAGAAATAGCATGAAACTGGTTACAAACGTCATCCTCGGCCTCTTAGTCGTCATCCTCGTGCTTGACACGAGGACCCATTTATAATTTCTAGCACATCATGCCATTCATCATTAGTTGCTATAGGGCAAACAATTGCCAAATCTATATCAGATCTTGATATTTAATCTCCACGAGTTTTTTTATTTATAGTCTTTGATTCTAGAGATTATCTAGGTATATTCATAGTATCGTAAGTAAAGTTATCTAACTAAAATCTCCTTCACGGCTCTAATCAGATTATTCTCAAATAATCTGTAGATTACCCTTGAGGTAAAGAAAATAAATCCTGCTATAAATATACTATAGAAAATATCTGCTGGGTAATGCATAGCTAGGCTTATGCGAGATAGCGCAACCAATCCTATAATAGCTATAGATAGTCCTCTAGCCCATATTCCTATATATGGCCATATATTTAGCGTAATTAATACGGCAAGTCCTGTGTGAGAGCTTGGGAAGCTTGATAGGCATCTTTCATGAGCTATATCCATTATTGTTCTAAAACTATCTTGAGGTAATGAACAGAATGGTCTTGGCATATTTACTGTGAATTTTAGTAAAGCAT
>CAZIGS010000231.1:0-1665 GCA_964538645.1 uncultured Rickettsiaceae bacterium | reverse complement strand
AGGAGCAAAGGGATCACCGCCAGATGATACAAAAACTGCTACATCTCTACCATCTGTACTCTGCATACCACTGTTACTACCAGAATGTTGCCAGGTCATAACATCCATCAGATCACCGATACTATTAGAATATGAAACAAATATCTCCACCTGTTCCAACAATATCCATCTCATAACTATAGAGTGACAAGATTGTACTAATAATCTGGCTAATTTTAATCTTGTAGGCTTTTCTACAGGAAGATGTTTTTTAATTTGAGCTAAGCAATTATCTATTACTTTTTGGATATCTTGTGAGGTTCTATAAATTTTCGATAATTTTGCTTTAGTTTTTACAAGCAAGTCTCCTTCTAGCTCCTCTTTACTAAGCATTATGCTAACATTTTTGCTAGGATCCACCCACCTAGCGAAGTTGCAGTTAGTTTCTGTATCCACCCTAAGCAAACCAGAATCCACTAGCATATTCGCCAATTCCTCATATTCTTCATACATCCCCTCTCGCTCTAGACAAGGAATTCTCTCTATTATATGCTGCAGATTTTTCAAGATTTTGTTACTAATTGTTACTATAGGTAATATTTTACCTTGAATAAACCATAGTAACTATTAAAATATATTCTACTGATACAATGTTTTTATTAGTAGTGTTAAGTCTGCTAATATGCAACTTGACCTTTTTATACTGCAACCTAATATTATGATTAAATGTTATAAACAACATTTTGTATTTAATCAAAATAAAGCAAGTGGTTTTTATTAGAAGTTTTACGATACAGCAGGCCAATCATATTTACTAAAAACTAACTGCCACTCTACTAACCAAATAGCATTCGTATTTCACCTGTCTTTTTTATTAGTCAACAAAAAATCCTTGCAAAAATTAATATAACCGCTAGAATACCATCTCTATTAAAGTCTATAGGGCTGAAGGCATGCCTTATTACTTATTTTTTAAAACCCCTTACTAACGGAGTTCAAAATGCCAAAATTAAAGACCAAATCCGCTGTTAAAAAGCGTTTCAAACTCACAGCTACTGGGAAAGTAAAATCTTCTCAAGCTGGTAAGCAGCACTTTATGCGTCACCGCACAAAGTCTCAACTACGTAATTTACGTGGCACTGCAGTACTATGCCCACAGGATGCGAAAAATATTAAAAAGTTTTTCCTTCCATATGGTTTATAAGTAATTAGGAGGATATTGAAATGACACGCGCTAAACAGGTTGGAATAACCAAAAACAGACATAAAAAGATTCTAAAGCTTGCGAAAGGCTATCGTGGCAGAGCAAATAATTGCTACCGCGTTGCTATCGAGAAAGTAGAAAAAGCATTGCGTTACGCTTACAGAGATCGTAAAGCTCGTAAAGGTGATTTTCGTAGCTTATGGGTCGCTCGTATTAATGCTGCAGCCCGTGCCCATGGTATGGTTTACTCGCAATTTATCGGCGGACTGAAAAAAGCAGAGATAGATATTGATAGAAAAGTTCTTGCAGAACTTGCTGTAAACAATGCTGAAAGTTTTGCTCATATCGTAGAACAAGCTAAAGCTGCTTTGAAGGCTTAAAAATTATCGTCATCCTCGGGCTTGACCCGAGGACCCACCCTTCCCATTATTTCTATTATATGGGTCCTCTGGTCTGCGCCCGAGGCTGACACTAATAATAAG
>CAZIGS010000230.1:0-1687 GCA_964538645.1 uncultured Rickettsiaceae bacterium | reverse complement strand
GTCACTTAACTCTGGATGATCAATTCCGAACTGCTCCATGAGCCTTGCTATAGCACCAGGTGTATCTACATGGAGCGTTGTTTCCAGCTGTCCTTTTTGTTCTACAAGTATGCTTTTCATATATTCAAGTACACCGAGAGATTTAGGCAAAGATCCATCATCTTCAGCAACTTTATAAAGCTCAGCTGCTTTATATATAAAGCCTAAAGCCTCTTGTCCACGTCCTAACTTAACTAAAATCTCCGCTTCACCACAAAGATATAAAGGTTTAGCATCTAATTTAACAGCTTTTGCTGATTCCACTAAAGCATCTTCTAATGCTTTTTTATGTAAAGCAGGTTTCTTGACAAAATCTTTATCAGCTAATTTTACTCTAGACATTGCGATACCATGATAAGCAATTGCTGTATCTTCATCTGTTTTAGACAAAGCTAGCTGCTGCTTATGAACTGCTATGGCCTCTTTGTACTTACCTTGATCATCTAATACATTTGCTAAATTAAGTGATATACCGGAGTCATTTGGGTCTAGTTTAGTTGCTACTTTGTATTTTGCTTCTGCTTCCTTATGTTTACCTAGCTCAGCTAATGCATAACCCCATCCACTCCAGGATTTAGTATCCGTTTTATCAATTCCTACAACAATTTTATATGCTTTAGCAGCTTCCAAATAATTATCTATGTCACTATATAACTGCGCTAAATCCGACCACGCAACCCAGGATTTTGAATATTCTTTCATTCCAACTATAGATTTATATTTTTCTATAGCTGCATCCATGCGTTTACATGTTTTATGCGCCAAAGCATGAGCTATATGATCTAATAGAGTTTCTGGTTGTAACTGAAGCACCTGAGCCATTGCAGGGGCTAATGCGTCTTGAGAGGCACCAGGATGTTTCATCTTCCAGTGATTGTAATAAACATATGGACTATCTGGCTTCATAGCAAATGCTTTATCAATTGCAGCATTTGCATCTGCTAACATTTTAGCATAACCATCACTTTCCTCATCTGCTTCAAGATATAATGCAATTGCTTTTAAGGTATATGCATTATGATAACTTGGATTAATTTTAATTGCTTCATCTAACATTTGCAATTCTGTTTCAAGGTCACCCCCCTTTTCTCCAAACTGCATGGCTTTTAGTACTAATTCTTGAGCTTTTAAACGGTTTTGCTCTTTTTGCTTATCTTCTTTACGTCCCATTACACCCCCAAATTAATTAAATATTTACTGATAATATATGACCACAATTAATAAGGCAATTAAAAATAACAATTTATAGTATTCGTAGCCCCTATAATACAACGCTAAAGCTTTCTAGCTTTAGTTTTAACCTGCTTCGCATTGATTGATTTTGCTTTTTCCTCAACCAGAGGCTCTTTCACCACTGATTTTTCTTTTTCAGGAATAGGCTGATTGCCATGTTCAAACTTATCTATCATCTTCTCTACAATTTCTTTTGGATCACTTTTAGGTTCTGGTTTGGGCTTAGCAACAGTTTCCGCTTGCTCTAGAGCAGCAGTGGTACTTCCAGCAGTAGATTTTGTAGTAGCACTCGCACCACCCTGTTGGTCTAACTGCGTTGAACTAGTTTGAGCAGGTGGGCTTGTAGGACTAGAAGCACCACCATTATCCCTCACTACGGAATGCTGAGTAGATGCTTCTCGTTCTGGAGCAGACA
>CAZIGS010000229.1:0-1690 GCA_964538645.1 uncultured Rickettsiaceae bacterium | reverse complement strand
TGTCCCTTCGTCGATAATTGAAACTACTATGAAAGATTTATTTTCTTTGATTTCTATGGTAATTGTACCAGAAGGGGTTATTTTTATAGCATTAGATAATAGGTTTCTAAGTACTTGAGTAATTTTATCTTCATCGATTAGTAGATTTATATCTGGGCTAATTTTAGAAATAATATTTATAGTTATATTTTTTTCGTTGAGATAGAGGGTGTGGCATTCATCAACCATTTCGTTAATAAGATTTTGAAGATTTACTTTGTGAAATTTGAGATCAATTTTGCCATTTTTTAGTTTTGATAATTCAAGTATATTATCGATTAAAGAAAATAATCTTTGAGAATTTTGAGCTATTTTAGATGCAAGTTCATAATTTGTTTTATTATCAAAATTATACCAATTGCTTACTAATCCTTTTGCTATAGCGTTAATCCCTTGAATAGGGGTGCGCACTTCGTGGCTGATATTATTAAAAAAATTTCTAGTTTCATCTAAGGGTTTATTTAATGAATTTAGCTTTTTTTCTAAGGTTTGATTTTTAAGCACCAGCTCTGCATTTTTTTTCTGCAGTTTTGTGATTTCTTGTCTAATATCTAAATTATCAGCTTCGCTTTCTACAGACCAGGTTCTCTTCTGTTTCATTGACATAATTAATTGCGTTGCTAATCTACGGATTGAATATCTACATAATAGCATAATATTTGAGAATATAAAACGAATTTTCTAATCAGGGTTGGGGAATTGTATATCTAATCAAAAAAATACTAGACCTAAGCAAAGATATTTGCTATATATGTTGTCGTCCCAGTGGAAGCTGTGATCCAGTAGTTAAGTTAATACTGAGATTTGCGCCTACGCGGGCATGACACCAGATGGATGCCTTCATGGTATCTCTTTAGTTATTCCTCGGTAGCTCAGTGGTAGAGCAAACGGCTGTTAACCGTTTGGTCGCTGGTTCGAATCCGGCCCGAGGAGCCATTTCTTTTTCTACCTGATATGGTATATTATATGTCTAAAATTCCAGATCTTACTGAGAATGAAGCGAAAGAGCTCCTAAATGATTTATCCCAAAAAATTACTCTTTATAACAAATCATATTATCAAGATAATATTTCTCTAGTATCAGATGCCGAATATGATGAGCTTTTGGCAAGATATGCTAGTCTAGAGGAACAATTTCCCAATTTAAAGCGCAGTGACTCTCCTACACAAATAGTGGGTTATCCTGTTTTAGAAAGTTTTTCAAAAATAACTCATGCTAAGCCTATGCTATCATTAGCTAATGGTTTTACTAAAGAGGATTTAGAAGATTTTATTGAAAGGATACAGAGTTTTTTAAGAATAGACTATTATCCACAAATGTGTCTAGAGTTGAAAATTGATGGTGTTTCTTTTGCCATACGTTATGAACAAGGAAAGCTTGTTCATGCTGCTAGTCGTGGCGATGGCTTTATTGGTGAGGATATAACCGAAAATATAAAGACTATCAAAGGATTGCCACATTTTATTGAAGGTAATGTACCAGATATATTTGAAGTAAGAGGTGAAGTATATATTGCTAAGGCTGACTTAGAGCAGTTAAATATCAGTCAAGAAAAAATAGGAAAACAGGTTTTTGCAAATCCACGTAATGCGGCTTCTGGTTCTTTGCGGCAGCTTGATGCAAATATTGCAGCATCTAGGCCCCTGAAAT
>CAZIGS010000228.1:0-1701 GCA_964538645.1 uncultured Rickettsiaceae bacterium | reverse complement strand
AAGTAGTAAATGATTTACTAGATTCCTAAGACTTCAAATACCAAATATTCTTTCTTTTCAAGTTATGTGGAGATTTATATCTTCACATGACTTATCCTACTATATCTATGCTTATATATTGCAATTTACCAAAAAATTAGGTAAAAATTAAATAAGCATAAATTTAAAAAATCAAATGTCAGAAATTATCAATTTAGAGAAATTAAAAAAAGCACAAAGCATATTTGAAGAATTCAGGCAAAATATGAAGACTGAGCGCGATAAAGCTGGAGCTACACAAGCTTTTGAATTTTGCTATGAACTAGCATGGAAAATAATGAAACGCGCTTTATCATCTAGAGGATTAGAGGCTGAATCTCCTAAAGATGTTTTTAGAAAAGCAGCTAAGGATAAAATAATTTACAACCCAGAAATATGGTTTGAGTTCCAAAAAAAACGTAATCTTACTGTGCATATTTATGAATATGAGAATCTAGAAATCATCATTAGTAGTTTTGATGATTTTTCTAGGGAATTATCAGATCTTATCTCCAGAATTGAAGCGTTAAAATGATTCAATTAGAAGAAAAATATCAAAACATCATCAAAAATATCCTTCAGAAATATCCTTATAGTTTTTATTTATTCGGCTCGCGTGCAAAAGGCAAGGCTAAAAAATTTTCGGATTTAGATATTGGTTTTTTTGATCCAATCCCATGGAATGTAAGAGGTCATATAGATGAAGATTTTGATGAATCTGATATACCATATACAGTTGATCTAATTGATCTAAGTTTATGTGATAAGAATTTTGAAAAAATGCTCAGGAAAGATTTGATACCACTACAAGAAGTGTAATACTATCAATTCTGCTGCTTATAAATCACGTTTCCACAGAAGTAGGTTCCTCAAATAGCGAATGCCTTTACTAATATATAGTTATTATGCTAGGATTTTAGCAATGAATTATATATAGGAAAAAAGCATGCCTCTTGATCCCGAAACAAAAAGTGCCATAAAAGCTTTTAATGAAAAGCCCAAAAAAGGCATAGCAGAAATTATACGGTTATGTATGACAGCTGAAGCTATAGTTGATTATGATGCAAGTAAAAAAGGATTTGTAGAAGCAAAATCTAATGAGGAAGATGTAAAAGCTTATATAAAACTTTTAAAAATCCCAGCTGTCGATCGCACAGTTGAATGGGGGCCAGACATATCAGTGCTTAGAAAGAGATTAGGGGCTACTGAAGCTCAAGAGAGAGATATTGATGTGAGACAATTAGAAAAAGAATTAACTAAAGCCGCAAAAGAAAAAACTAGTGAAGTAGTGAGTCAAATGACGGGATTAGTTACTCCTGTTACAAAATTTTTCCATAATAATCATAAAGAACTAAACCTACATGCTTTAGGAGAATTTTTTGGAGAAGAAGAAAATCAAGCCATTTTAAGAGCTTTTGCAAACCAGTCTTTGAGCAGTGGTTTAGGCCCTGCAGATAATTCTTTTGACTCATCACTCAGACATTTTTTATCGCAATTTAGGTTACCTGGAGAAGCTCAAAAAATAGATAGAGTTGTCGAAGCTTTTGGAGAAGCTTACTCTAAGCAAAATACTAATTTAGATAAAGATAAAGCATATGTTACAGCTTATGCTACAGTTATGCTAAATACTAATCTTCACAATCCTTCTGTTAGAGAGCGAGATAAAATGTCTCTTCAGTCATT
>CAZIGS010000227.1:0-1712 GCA_964538645.1 uncultured Rickettsiaceae bacterium | reverse complement strand
ATCATACCAACTAAGAACAAAGTACCTTTGTGAGAATCAAAAAGTCTTACATTATTTGTATCTTTATACCAACCATTCGCTTTATAGAATGTAACTTCTGCATAAGGAAGTAAGCCTTGAGCTAATTTATAATCTGTAGCCAATGTTACTGCATTTACTTTGTTCTTTCTATGATCACTAGCAAATAAAGTTGCGCTAAAAGATAATTGATCAAAACTATATTTACCACCAAAAGTCTTCACATTAGATTTTGTATAACCATAATCATCTAAAATAGAAGTCATGCTTTTCATAAAATCAGCGTAAGAAGCAGACATTGCAAATTGAGAATATTTCATCTCAACGCCAGCTACATAAGTACGAAGACGTTTAAATTTAATACCTTTCATTGCGGTTGGAGAAACAACCCCGTTTTCAATTTTTCTAGCTACTGGCTTACCAGCCTCACCTGTTAAGGAGAATCTAAAGCTTAGATCATCATTTGCTTTGATTTTTTGTGTCAAACCAACAGCTACACCGTCTTTAATATCAAATGAATAACCATTCGACATACCAGCCATATGATATACAGGGTATTTCATAGTTTTATGGCCAGAATTAGTTGTATCCGGTATATAGCTTATCCCAGCTTGAAAACCAGCAACTTCTGGAGTGAAGTATGTAACTTTACGGGAAAATTCTAGATCTTTGAAAGTTCTAGTTTTTTGATCCAAAAATCCACCAGGATTTGTTTGATATGGAATCTTCCTATTTCTAATATCTGTAGTAACCCACATATCCCATATCCCACCAGTAGCAGAAGCATTGCTGTATCCAGTAATACGCATTTTTGAAGCAGCGCTTTTATCGGAACCAACCTCAAATTTACCAGCAGGAGACTCAAAATAAGCCATTGTAGGAACTTTTCTATCAGACATAGTAGAGGTCATTAATGCAACTTTTGCACCATATGCCAAATCCTCTTCCAATTTATTTTCAACATTTATCGTAATACCAGCAGAAGAGAAAAAGCCAATCCCATCTCTGTTAGCAGTAACAGTTTTTTTATCATGAGGACCATTATCTTTAATGGCTCCCATTGAAAAATCAAAAGAACCCTTAGGCTTTACAGTTATACCAGTTTCCTCCAATGCAATGGCAGTAGATGAACAAGCAAGAATTGGTAGTAGTATTTTTATGATATTCTTCATTTTTAACTCCTATAATGCTTAAAATATTGACACAGACTAGACGAAACTTTTATTATATGCAAGCCCAAAGGATAAAGTTGTTGATTTTAGTTTTAAAACATATGCTTTTATGCAAATAATACTGAACACCAATAAGCATTACAGAATATTCACTAATTCACTTTCATAACCAAATTTCGTCATATTTTTTACTCTCATTGGAAATAATATACCATCCAAATGATCTACTTCATGTTGAATTAACCTTGCTAGAAAACCATGCGCTTCACGTTCATGGAAGTTCCAATTCTGATCCAAATAAGAAAACTTGATGCTCTCAAACCTATCAACTTCTCCCATCATCCCAGGAACAGAAACACAAACCTCCCAACCTGTTTGTATTTTATTTGACAGAGGTGTAATTACAGGATTTATAATAGCTGTCCACGGTATATCTTCCTGATCTTCAGAAGTAGCTACAGACTTATATCGAGGATGAACTAGCTTGGATGGGAACCTAAAAACTACTATACGTTTTAAAAT
>CAZIGS010000226.1:0-1714 GCA_964538645.1 uncultured Rickettsiaceae bacterium | reverse complement strand
ACCATTCAAAATTGGGATAGAGGCAGATCTAAGAGTTCCATTTCCTAATATAAAATCTCTAATCCCCTTAGCTCTCCTAATAGGGTCTACACCCTCAACATAGGCTCCCTTGATTTTTATACTGCTTTTCGATTTTGTACTACGCATTACAATAGAGAATTAATCCAATCTGTAATAGAATTCTTTGGCAAAGCACCTACTTTTGTGCCTGATTGTTTTCCATCTTTAAAGATCATCATAGTTGGAATACCTCTTATACCTAACTCAGATGGGGTACTTGGGTTTTCATCAATATTCATTTTTACGATTTTAACTTTGCCTTTAAGTTCTGTACTAAGCTCATCAATAATAGGACCAAGCATTTTACAAGGACCACACCATTCAGCCCAAAAATCTACTAATACAGGAAGATCAGACTCTAATACTTCCTTTTTAAAATTTCCATCATTCACATCTGATGCCATGATAACCTCTTGTTTTTTTAATAGCAGTAAAATCATACTCATAATCATCCTATTATGCAATAGAGATCGTAAAAATATCTTTACAAAAACCGTGTTACAATTATATTAACATCACTTATTAATTAAAAACTGAAAAGTATTAAAACATGTCACAAACTCTAACCATAGATATAGGAAAGCTACTAACTACCCAAAAAATACATGATACAATCCTTTCAACTGAAGCAGCAGCGCTTACCCAAGCATTAAATGCTATTCCAAATATATCAAACTTTATTAGCATGGCTACTGAAACTCAGCAATTAGGAAAGTTTTTAGCATTCGGTGCTGGAACAATTGGAATTACTGATCCAGTTACATCTACTGATATAAGTTTATTAGATTCTAGCCTTGCAGCAAAAGCTTTGTGTCATAAACAATTTCAAGAGATTTCCTTATCAGCAAAAGTTACAGGCACATTAAGCCTAGCATCAGCAACAGGTCTAAAATGCACATATTTTGCTATTACAATGAATGATCCAAAACAATTGGAAGAATTTATTCGTTCAGACAAAGTTACAGACCAACTCGATATTAATGCCACAATCTCGATATTAATGCCACAATAAGTACTGCACCTCAAATATCAGACGCACAAATCGTAACACCAAAATTTTCCTTAGTATCTTATGCAGCTTTTCATAACTGTGTAAGTGAACTTCTTACAACTATCCTAGATACCAACAAAGATGCTGATAGCATTTTAGATTTAGGGTTACAAACTCCAGATAAAAAGTTAATTATAGAAAAATTACATCCTAAAGATAGAGAAGTGGTGCTTGAATATGCTGCAAAGCAGCGTTTACATATAACATGCACTCCTGCTGAAGTAAAGAAAGTCACACTCAAACTTACAGAATTTCGATTTGAAGATATGTATTTTAGAATGCAGTTTAGAAATTCTAAGGATGAAGTATTAGCTACTGCAACATCTAAAGATGAAGAAGGTCATCATATCTATGCTGTTAAGCCAAGCGAGATGGTTCAAGCAACAGCAAAAATACTGCCATCTCTTTTAGAATTCGCTAAACAGGAAGAAAACAAAGGAAATATATTTTGCTTTTTAGAACCATCACCTGAACCAGAGCAAATTACTTTAGAAAAGCTTATGAGCAATGGACATTCAGAAGAAGCTGCTAGAGGATTTTTAGGGGATTGGGATGGTTATCAAGGATAAGAGATTAAAGCTCTACCACACTTGGACTACCAAG
>CAZIGS010000225.1:0-1741 GCA_964538645.1 uncultured Rickettsiaceae bacterium | reverse complement strand
TGTTGTAACTCCTGGATTTTAGCTATTAGTTGCCTTTTTTCGCTATCTAATTTAATTAGCCTATCTGATAATGGCTGAAGCTTTCTTTTCTTAAGGGCTTCATCGAATAATGTGGGATTTTCTCTAATCCATTTTATGTCTAACATTTTGAGTCCTTCTAACGGTGTATTTACATGCCAAGATAGACAATTCATACAATAAAACCATAGGGATTGCAAGGGCCACTTGGCTCAATATATCAGGGGGAGTAATAATTCCTGCTATAATAAAATTTACTACTATCGCTATTCGTCTTTTTTTTCTCAAAGATTCATGAGAGATAATCCCAAATAAAGCTAATATTACCAATATTACAGGCATTTGAAATGCTATACCAAACGCTAGTACCAGTTTAATTACTAAAGACAGATACTCACTGATTCTTGCTTCTAATAATAGTGGGATTTCTGTGTTTGTTACTTCAAAGCTGAGGAAAAATTCCCACGCTTTCGGAATTACAAAATAGAATACAAAGCAGCTTCCTATGAAAAATAAAATTGGGGAGAAAAATAATACGCCCATAGCAATTTTTCTCTCGGCTTCATATAAAGCAGGTTTGATAAATAAATATATTTGTGATGCTATGATTGGTATTGAAGTTAAAAATGCAACAAAAGCGCTTAAGTTTATATAGGTAAAAAAAGCTTCACTAAGCCCCGTGTAAATTATTTTACGTTTCTCATCGCCTATAATATTTACTAAAGGCTGAAGTATAAACTTAAAAATATATTCGCTATAATAATAGCATATTAAAAAGCTTACAATAAAAGATATAGCAATGATAGTAAGCCTATATTTTAGTTCTGATAGATGCTGAGATAATTTATATTTAGGTAGTTTGATCATTGTACATTTACGGTCATGCTGGGGCAAAGCCCTAGGACTTCATTATAGGTATTATATGTCCTCGGGTCAAGCACGAGGATGACGATTAGATTTAGTTGGTATGGTAATATTATAAAATCCAATTATACCCAATATAATACCCAATAGAATTACAGCGAATGAACATTGATAAGCATAATTGTCGTATATCAGAGTGTCAGTTCCAGATGAAACGAAGAATATATCTAAAACATATCCAATTAGAACATGGTATACAAACCCAAAAATCATTATAGTCATATTTACTATAGCAGTAGCCACTGAAACTATCTCTGTTTTTGCTAAATTAGTGGCAATTGTAAATATGATTACCTGATAAGCAGAAAATATTCCGACCAGTAAACATATTGCATATATAGACATAGAGTCTAATTCTAATCCGCTAAATAAAACAATGAGTAATATTAAAAGCATTATTCCTGAGAAAGCTACTGCTTTTGGTAAGTCGGTAATATTTTTTGTGATATGTCCTAGAATTGGACAGCCTATCCCTAAGCCTATAAAAATAAATGTAATACTTAATGCCGCTTCGCTGCTACTTAATCCATGTATTTGCATTAAATATTTTATACCCCATAAATCTGCAAACCCTTCTAAAGGACCTACCATAAGGCCTCCAAAAAGTCCCATTATCCAGAAATTTCTATTTTTGATAGCTAGTTTTATAGTTTCTTTTATGCCAAGTTTTTTATTTGCTGGGTCTTTAGGTTTTGCTATATATAATGCCCAAATTGAAGCGGCTAATATTATACCGAATAAACAAAGCCCTTGCATAACTTGTTCTGGGGATAATGACACTAGCATTTCTCTTATTGGT
>CAZIGS010000224.1:303-1754 GCA_964538645.1 uncultured Rickettsiaceae bacterium | reverse complement strand
GTGAATTAATAGGTGAAAGAGCTGCCAAAAAAGGCGTCAAGGAAGTTGTGTTCGACAAAGGAGGATACAAGTATCATGGTGTTATAAAAGCTCTGGCAGATGCTGCTAGACAGAAGTTACAGTTTTAATATAGTAGCGTCATCCTCAAGCGAAGACCAGAGAGGATCCATAAATATATAAAATAGGTTCTCGGGTCAAGTCCGAGAGTGGCGAAGAAGTAAAATAAATAAAATATAAAGCTAGGTTTAAAATATGGCGAAACAATCATCAGATGATGCAATTTCAACAACGTTGGTAGGTGTTACCAGGGTTACTAAAGTGGTAAAAGGAGGACGCAAATTCTCTTTCGCTGCGTGTATAGTAGCAGGTAATCATGCTGGCTCTGTTGGGTATGGTCATGGTAAAGCTAAAGAAGTTACAGAGGCAAGGGTTAAAGCAACACAAGCTGCAAAGAAAGCTATGGTGAAAATACCTCTATATCAAGGGCGTACTATACATCATGACGTACAAGGACGTAGTGGAGCTGCAAGAGTAATTCTTAGGAAAGCAAAGGCTGGTACAGGAATTATTGCTGGTGGTGCTATGAGGGCTATATTTGAGTCTATAGGTGTGCATGATATAGTTGCAAAGTCATTGGGCTCTTCAAATGTATACTCATTGCTTTCGGCTACATTTGATGCTCTTTCAAAATTGTCATCTCCTAAAACAATAGCAGAGCGTAGAAATAAAAAAGTTACTGAGCTATCTAGTGCTCCATCCAAAGAAAAAATTGAAGAAGAGAAGATATAGTCATGGTAAAGAAAGCTGAAAAAGAAATTCATAATAAAATTGAAGTGCTACAAAGAGCTAGTAGTATCGGTGCTACGCCTGGTCAAAAAGCAAATTTAGCAGGTCTTGGTTTGGGTAAGACAAATAGCATAAGAATATTAGAAGACACTCCTTCAGTGAGGGGAATGATAGATAAAGTTAAACATTTGGTGACAGTGAAAAGCTGTTAAGTATAGGGTTAAGCTATGAAGTTGAATGAATTATTTGATATGCCGGGTGCTAGAAAGCGCTCAAAACGTGTAGGACGTGGTATTGGTAGTGGTAAAGGTAAAACCTGCGGCCGTGGTGTGAAAGGTCAAAAGGCACGTGCTGGTGTTGCTATAAAAGGCTTTGAAGGTGGTCAGATGCCATTAATTGCTAGATTACCAAAGCGTGGTTTTAACTGTCCAAGCTCTTCAAGTTTTACAGTTGTTAATCTAGAGGCTATTAACACTTTATTCGAATCAAAGAAGATAAAAGAGTCTGTTTCTATAGATAAAGATCTGTTAGTAAAGTTTGGGATTATAAAAAATACAAGAAATAAGGTGAAGCTTCTAGCTAAAGGTGAACTGAAAAATAAATTTGACTTTAAGCTAGATGCTTATTCTGACGCTGCCAAAGCTGCAATTGAGCAAGCTGGCGGT
>CAZIGS010000224.1:0-293 GCA_964538645.1 uncultured Rickettsiaceae bacterium | reverse complement strand
TAAAAATATGAGCCAACAGATTTCATCTAAAAATTCGCAAGGAAGCGACCTAATGAGTAGAGTAATATTTACTCTTGCAATTCTTGTGGTTTGTAGAATAGGTTCGTTCATCCCAATAGCTGGTATTGACTCAAGCATTCTTGGAGATATAGCTGCGCAAAATCAATCTGGTATTTTGGGCATGTTTAATATGCTTTCAGGTGGCTCTTTAGGTAGGATGTCTATATTTGCTTTGGCTATTATGCCATATATTACTTCTTCTATTATTATGCAGCTTCTTACATTAGCTTATA
>CAZIGS010000223.1:0-1771 GCA_964538645.1 uncultured Rickettsiaceae bacterium | reverse complement strand
TGAGCTTCCGGCATAATGGCCACTTCATTAAATGAATGCATTGTAGCAACACCCAAACCTGCTAACAAAGAAATATTTGTAGATGCTTTTTGTATGACATGTTTATTTAAGGCATCAGCTCCTTTTTCAGTATAAGAAACTTTTTCCACATAGGTAGTTCTTAAACCAAATGTTGGAGTTAATATTACATTATTCAAAGCCTTAAAATTACGACCCACAGTAGCTTCAGCAGCATATGATTGCATATTGTATTTTGAAGTTGCGATAAGCTTTAACCTTGATTCTTTACTGCTCATAGTATTAATACTAGCCATTAAACTACCGCGTACAAAACAATTCTGCCTTAAATTATAATTACCATAACCAGCTATAATCCAGCTATCTGATTTTGCAGTATCACCCTGTTTAATATCTTTATATTTTATATTACTCAATGCATTTCCTACAGCAACTCCTAATATAACAGATTCATTTAACATAGTATCCGCCCCAAATATTCCACCTATAATATCAGACTTAAATCCTGGATTTCCTTTGCGCACCCCTTGTTTTGCAACACCGCCAATTAAATTGGCCCATATTCCAAATTTTTCTGCTACATCACCAGCAGCAATACCCTCTAAACCAGAGGCAGCTTTGATTTTGCTATCTCCTTTTGTTCCGTCTTCATCTGAACTTGTATTGCTTTTTTTATTACCAAAATCTGAATCGGAGCCTTGATTACCATTAGAATCTCCTCCATTGTTTGTAGATGCATAATCTCCACTATTTGACTTAGCACGGGGTGCATTGCTACTTCCAGAAGTATCATTTGTTCCAACAGCTCCACCAGAATCAACTGTAGCATTAACTTGAGAAGTACTACCACTAGAATCTGCAGCCCCTCCAATATTTCCAGCTGAAACTGGAGCAAAACTAGCATTATCCATTGGATTTACGGCAATTAATCGATCCGCTATATTGTCAGCAACCATACTTGTTACACTAGCAGCCTGATTTGAGGATACAATTGCCTGTTTCTCCAAAACATTGTTTCTTTCAGCTGCAGCAGCTTGACCTAAAGCGGCAATAGCAGCTTCATTATCTTGAAGCACTTTAAGAGCCATAGCTTTGGCAGCATCAGATATTCCAGAACTAGTAATAGGAGCCATAGTAATTTTGTTAGTAATTTTTCCTGTATTCTGATCTGAAGAAAGATCTACTAATACATTAGTAGAAGTTAACGTTAATTTTGAAAAAAAAGCAGCACGAGCTGTAGGATCAGTAATAATAATTTGTCCTACATCAGTACCAGCATTTGGCATACCATGAGTTGTATCGAGCACTAACGTTGCAGAAGTTAATGCACTTACGTCAAAGCTAGAGGCACTAAAATCTAACTTTGGGATAGGACCAGTTTGATAATATATAGTTGTGTTGTAAGTACCAGTTAACACAGTATCTCCATCTACAGCAAAAGTACCTTGAGACATTTCCAATTTTGCGTTATTTGTATTATATCTCCCCTTGATAGTTAAATTACCATCAGGAGCTAAAATAGCATTATTGTGATT
Organism: uncultured Rickettsiaceae bacterium; assembly: GCA_964538645.1. GTDB lineage: Bacteria > Pseudomonadota > Alphaproteobacteria > Rickettsiales > Rickettsiaceae > JAYUHP01. The sequence continues at coordinate 218 of CAZIGS010000223.1, read as the reverse complement.
AAATTTAGTTGCATATATAGTAGCACCTGAGGGCGTAGCAATATCACCTGAATTAAGATTGATTACAGAAATTGGAGAACCACCACTACCTAAAAATGACCCATCAAGTCTATTACTATTATTAGCTAAATCTAGCGTTAACTTTTCAACATCAGAAATATCATCCACTGCATAATTTCCACTACCAGATAATATCAACTCATTAGCTACAACTTTTC
>CAZIGS010000222.1:0-1806 GCA_964538645.1 uncultured Rickettsiaceae bacterium | reverse complement strand
TTTGTATAGTCATATAATTAGCTTTAATGAGAACGATGTTGAGTTACCTGTATTTGATTATTCGAAATTCTTATCTGTCGATCAGTATGCTGTAGGTAGTAGACAGATGGAAATTGTTGATCAAGGTAAAAGAAAATTCGCATCAATAATTTCATTGCGAGAATATCATAATTCAGGTCAAGAGGATTTATTTGCCAAGCCATTACAGCTTCCGATAGAATTTATTGCTACAGAAATATTTTACCCAACTGATAAAGCAGCGGCACAAAAGTCATATGAATATCAGAATTATATACTTGACGTTACTAAGGATGATCAGTTGCAAATAGCTAAGGGCTTAGATATTACCATGAATCCAGAAAGATCTTCTGGCTTTATACAACAACAGCTCAGCATAATGATTATGTGCGATAGTTTGGAGGAGCTTGAGAAAAATACAAAAAGATTTTCAAAAGCTCTTGCTATGATAGGTGTGGTGCATGTAAGAGAGGATATAAATCTTGAGAATATTTTTTGGTCCCAATTACCAGCAAATTTCCACTATATTCGTAGATCCATAGGTGCTGTGTCGGACAATATAGGACCCTTCGTGTCCTTGCAATCTACCCCTCATGGAAGGAAGTTTAGTAGATGGGGTAGATATATAACTGTTATGCCAAGCGTATTAGGCACTCCTTATTTTACAAATTTTCATAGCGAAAGAAGAACTGGCCATGCTTGTTTTTTTGGAACTCATGGATCTGGCAAAACAACTTTGATGAATTTCCTTGTTTCTGAAACGATGAAATATAACCCTACTATTATCTATCTTTCAGCAGATTATGGACCTAAGTTATTTATCAATGCATTAGGAGGTGAGTGGTTAGATACACCAAAAGTCCCATGCTTATCGGGTGATAGTTACATAGGAGTAGAAATATTAGTAGATATATTATCAGGGCAATATAGTAAAGGCATTTCATCTGAGGAAAAGATAGTATTAGATGAACTGATCGGAGAAATAAGAAAAGCAGCTACATATGGTGCGGCAGCAGTAGTGGTTGAAAATTTTGACTTCAAGGAAGCCGGCAGATTTTTAAAAGAAAATATTTCAAAATTGCTTAAATATTTCAAAAATGATGCCGTAAATATTAGTGCTGGTAGTATAATTGGGATTAGTTTAAAAGAATTGGGTGGTATAGAAAACTACGATCTTAGAGCGGCTTTTGTTATTGCTTCACTTAGGAGTTTAGGGGTAGATAAGGAAACGCCAAAACTGTTAATTATGGATGAAATGGCGGATATGTTAGATCATCCATATTTTACTCATAATATGAAATTATGCTTTGATCTAGCAAAAGCCTATAATGTAGTCCTATTAGGTACTGTTAATACTGAAAAATACATACATGTATCACAAAAGCAATTATGGAATACTGTGGATGAAAGTCTAGATCTAAAAGTTGTGATGCCTCATGAAAATATCAATTATAATTTGAGAGATATTTTTGGTTTGACTGAGGTAGAAAATGATCATCTAAGCCGTACACAATATGATAATGTATTTATAATGAAGCCATATGCCAGAAGGTCTATCATTACCCAATTTAATAGTGCTGGATTAGATAAATTCGTTCGGATTTTATCTGGTAATGAATCAGATCTTCAAAGGATGGAGCAAGCAAAAGAAAAACATGGTAACAAGCCAGAGGATTGGTTACCAGAATTTTATAAGATGTTGGAGAAATAGGGCATCATGATAAGGTTTGTAAAATCATTCGTACTATTTCTGCTATATATTGTGCTTACACCATATACTGCTATGAG
>CAZIGS010000221.1:1068-1811 GCA_964538645.1 uncultured Rickettsiaceae bacterium | reverse complement strand
GAATCAAAAGGTACAGTATTTTTATTACATGTAATGCCAGATCTATCCAATGCGTTTGCAGCATCTTTTCCTGTTAGGGAATTTTGACGTAAATCTATGAGAGTCATGTGATTATCTGTACCACCAGTTAGAGAATAATACCCCCTCTCCTCTAACCTAGCTGCTAAAGCTTTTGCATTTTTTATAACCTGACTTATATATTTTTGAAATTCAGGTTGTAATGCCTCTTTAAATGCTACAGCTTTTGCTGCAATAATATGCATCAGAGGACCTCCTTGAAGCCCTGGAAAAACAGCAAAATTTATTTTCTTAGCTATTTCCTCATCATTGGTCATTATAATTCCCCCTCTTGGCCCTCTGAGAGTCTTATGTGTAGTAGAAGTTACAACATGGGCATAATTCATAGGATTTTCATGCTCTCCAACCGCCACAAGACCAGCGATATGCGCAATGTCAGCCATTAAATATGCACCAACTTTATCAGCTATTTGTCTGAATTTAGCAAAATCTAGGCTTCGAGGATAAGCAGAATAGCCTGCTATAATAATTTTCGGCTTTGTTTTAAGAGCAATTGCCTCTAACTCATCATAATCTATCAGAAAACTCTCTTTGTTCACTGTATAAAACTCAGACTTAAACCAACGACCAGAAATATTTGGCGTAGCTCCATGAGTCAAATGACCACCACTATCTAGAGACATGCCAAGAATAGTGTCTCCGGGCTGCAAAAGAGCAAGATAAAC
>CAZIGS010000221.1:0-1058 GCA_964538645.1 uncultured Rickettsiaceae bacterium | reverse complement strand
CAGCTTGGTTAGCCTGAGATCCTGAATGAGGTTGTACATTTGCAAAATTGCACTTAAAAAGCTCTTTTAAACGAGATATCGCCAATTCTTCTGCAATATCTACAAACTCACAGCCCGAATAATAACGTTTACCTACATATCCTTCAGCATATTTGTTTGTCATAATTGAGCCCTGCGCTTCTAGCACAGCTTGGCTTACGAAATTCTCCGAGGCAATAAGCTCAATCCAATCATGTTGACGCTTTTTTTCTTGTTCAATTGCGTCAAAAATTTTCTTATCTTCTTTCTGTAACAGACTCATTTTCACCTCTTTTTTTTGTTAATCGTCATCACGAGCGAGTGAAACGTTATCGTAACGATGCGTCATGATCCATGATATAAAGCCAAAGGCTTTATTAGTTTATAATAATCCTCTATCTCTACTGAAATACATAGCATTTCAGTAGTGGGTTGTCACGCATCATGGCTTCGACACTCGCTCGCAATGACGACTCAGGAATGATACCGCAAATTTAAGCCCAGTAAGATCTATAGAATGACCTAAATTTGGCACTTCTAAAACATTTGTTTTAATCCCTAGTTTTTCTAATTGCTCTTTGGCTTCTTCAATGCTTTCAAACGGTACAATATCGTCATCTTTTCCATGCACAAGACATGTTGGGGTTGAAGAATTCTTTACAATTGACGGAACAAATAATCTCCCAGAAAAACCAATTACCGCCTTATAAGGGACTGAAGATGAGAGAGATAGGTAAAGACTAAGCATCGTTCCTTGAGAAAAACCTAATAAAATAACATCTTTCTCTGTAAGCCCAAGAGATTCAGCCTTATTTTTGATCATTTCTCTAACTTTTTCTGACTTAGCAGCTAATTCTTTTGAGATAGCGCTATCAGAGCGATCATATAGACTAAACCATTGAAAACCATATACCCCAAGCTCACAAGCTTCAATTCCATCTGGAGAATAAAATTCCGTATCGGGTAAAATAGGCTCAAAAAATGGAGCTAAACTGGCAAGATCATCGCCGTTAGATCCGTAGCCATGCAACATTACCATA
>CAZIGS010000220.1:0-1827 GCA_964538645.1 uncultured Rickettsiaceae bacterium | reverse complement strand
GAAGGGAAAAATTTTATTAACGGTGAATGGCTAAGTAGCGATGAATATATCAGCGTTCAAAACCCGGCTGATGGCTCTATAGTGGGTCAAGTGCCAAATATAGATGATGATACAGTATTATATGCGATTGATTCTGCTCATACAGCTCAAAATAGCTGGAAAAACACACCATGTTTTGAAAGATCGCGTTATCTTCGAAAATGGCATAGGTTAATCATAGAAAATACAGATGAGCTTGCTAGGATTGTTACATTAGAGAATGGCAAACCTCTTGCTGAATCGAAAAGAGAAATAGTATATGGAGCCGATTTTCTTGAATGGTTTGCTAATGAAGCAATAGGGATTTTAGGAAACGTAAAGGAAGGGGTAAAAACTGGTCAAAAAATCATTACTGAATATGAGCCGATAGGTGTAGTAGCAGCAATTACTCCATGGAATTTCCCTGTAGCAATGATATTGAGAAAAATTGCACCCGCTTTAGCTAGCGGATGCGTTATCATCTTAAAACCATCCGAATTTACACCATTTTCAGCTTTGGCTTTAGCATTGCTTGCACAAAAGGCAGGGTTTCCAGATGGAGTCATAAATATTATTACAGGAGATGCTTCACGCTTAGGTGAAAAGTTATGTTCAGATTTTCGTGTAAGAAAGCTGAGTTTTACAGGCTCTACAAATATTGGAAAATTATTATACAAAAACTCAGGTAGTACATTAAAAAAACTTTCATTAGAACTTGGTGGGAATGCACCATTTATAGTATTTGAAGATGCCGATATTGAGCTTGCTTTGTCTGGTTTGATGATGGGGAAACTTAGGGCTGCTGGGCAAGCGTGTATTGCGCCTAATCGGGTATTTTTGCACTCTAGTATACATGATAAATTTGTAAATAGATTGAAGGAAAATTTTTTGAAGCTTAAAATTGGCAATGGTATGGAAGAGGGTGTTGATATAGGGCCATTAATCAACCAAAAGGCTATTACAAAGGCTTTGGATTTAGTGATGGATGCTTTAGATAAAGGTGCTAATTTGGTATGTGGTGGAGAAGTAGAAACGGGCTGTTTTCTAAAACCTACCATACTTAGCAATTGTCATGAGAACATGAAGATTTTCCAGGAGGAAATTTTCGCACCTGTAATAGCGATTTATAAATTTGACTCTGTTGATGAGGTGATAGAAAGGGCGAATAATACGGATTATGGGCTTGCTTCTTATATCTTTACCTCAAGCTTGACGATAGCTGATAAATTATCTGAAAGATTAGATTTTGGGATTGTTGGAGTAAATACAGGATTTATCTCAAACTCAGTGGGTGCGTTTGCTGGTAGAAAAAATTCTGGCTTTGGAGTAGAGGGGTCACATTTAGGAATATATGAGTTTCTACAAACAAAATATATATGCATGGAAAGGAAATAATATGAATAGAAATATACACACTTCACATGAAAAATCTTATTTTGCTAATTACCAAGATTTGCTTAAAACAATTGCATTAATATGCATGTTGCTAGATCATCTTGGTTTATATATTCTACCTGATCAAATATGGTTAAGAATTATAGGAAGATCTGTAATGCCAATTTTCGCTTTCTATGCAGGTTATAATTTTCACCATAAAATAAGACATATGATTTGGATTTTGGGGGCTCTTATTACTGCTGCTTTTGGTATTGTGATAGGCTTTTTTGTTCCTGCAAACATGCTAATAGGACTTGCTTTAGGTCAAGTATATTTATTCTATGCAGGTAAGGCTATTGTGCAGCATCCACAGCGTTTTTTCCTGCATTTTATTATGATGCTTGCTCTCGGGGTAATATCACAAGGTATAAC
>CAZIGS010000219.1:0-1830 GCA_964538645.1 uncultured Rickettsiaceae bacterium | reverse complement strand
CATACTACAAGCACTGTAGGGGAATATAAATTTGCTGTTATATATGAAGCAGAATTGATGAATAATAACTCCTCAAATTGCTGCCTAAAAATACTAGAAGAGCCACCACGTCAAAGCTATTTATTTCTTGTAACTTCAGAACCAGCTAATCTTAGCGCTACAATTAAATCAAGATGCCATAAATTACATATAGGCGAAGAGTTTGAAGATATAAATAACAATTCATATATAGAATTTATACAACATGTTTTTGGAATGGATATTTCACAGAAAATCAAGTGGTTACAAGACATTTCTGGTAAATCGAAGCACTCGGGTTGGGAAGAGTTTTGTAAAAATTCTATAGATTTCTTAGCTCATCAATTGAAACAAAATAGTAATTTATACATGTTCAAGAAATTTGAAAAAATCCAAAAAATGATACTTGATACTACAGAATTTGACTTAGATAAGAGACAAATGGGAATATTGATTTTGGAGAGTTTACAAGAATAATACCTCTAACCGTCATCCTAGGGCTACAATTTATGGCGTCATCCTAGGGCTTGACCCTAGGACCCATTTTTCTATATCATTCAATTACTATATATTTTATAGTATTTTTATATTAATTTATGGATCCTGGGGTCAAGCCCTAGGATGACGCAGGCAAAACTATCCTTGAAAATGTCAGACTTTGAACAAATACTTTTTTCGCCAGTTACCAAATTTATCAACATAAAACCTCAGACAACAGAGGCTTTAGCAAGAATTGGTATTAAAAATATCCGTGATTTATTATTTCATAGACCTACTAACTATATTAGTAACAAGTTAGACCCAGATCTAAAAGAGCTGAAGCATGGTGACCGAGTCATAACCGAGGTAACAATAGCTGAAATACAGCAATCTACTCGTAAAAACTCCCCAACCAAAATTTATACCGAAAGCAAAGCTGGACCTATTATCCTGGTATTTTTCCATAAAATACCGGTTTTTATATTCAATAAATTGCGCATTGGATCTAAACATATTGTAGAAGGAGTAGTTGAGCTAAATGATTTTTATTTTCAAATTCGTCATCCTGACTTTCTATTTAAAAAGGAACTTGTGCATAAAATAGAGCCTGTATATCCACTAACCTACGCACTAAATAATAAGCAGCTTGTGAATTATATTGATAAAGCATTAAGAATCGTAGATGTATCTGACGACTATGCTTTACACCCAATTCTCAACGCACTAAAAACCCTTCACCATCCTTCTTCTATAGAAGAAGCAGAGTCTGAAGCTCATATAAAAACTCTAGCTAAATATGAGCTTTTAGCAAATCAGATAAATCTAGCAATGATTAGGACCTCAATAAAAAAAGCAAGGGGGCGAAGCTTCTCTAAAGCGATAAATGTCCAGCATGAAGTGATTGATAGACTAGGTTTCACACTAACCTCTTCTCAAGAAGATGCACTAAAAGAGATAGAGAATGATCAGTTAGATGAAACTCGCATGGTAAGAATGCTACAAGGTGATGTAGGATCAGGTAAAACTCTGGTTGCTCTTTTGACTATGTTAAATGTAACAGAACAAGGCCTACAAGCAGCATTAATGGCACCTACAGATTTGCTTGCTATTCAGCATTATGAGTTTTTCATGAAAGCATTAGGGGAAAACTCTTCCATAGGGCTTTTAACAAGAAAAACTAAAAGCAAAGATCTGCTTAAAAAGCTAGAAAACGGTGAAATTTCGATCATCATAGGCACTCATGCCTTATTCCAAGAAAAAGTCCTTTTCAAAGATTTGGCTTATATAATAATAGATGAGCAACATAGATTTGGTGTACAACAAAGACTGGAA
>CAZIGS010000218.1:0-1861 GCA_964538645.1 uncultured Rickettsiaceae bacterium | reverse complement strand
CTATATGTTCTTTCCGCTCCCTCAATTTTTCTAGGAAATGGAAATAAAAAAAGCCCACTTTAAAAAGCAGGCTTTGGGTAAGAGTAGTAGGTAGCTCAATGATTAATTGTCGCCGCCATATTCTGAATTACAGTCTTCTCCTGCTAGTTTAGCATGACCACTTCCTGTTGGGGAATCGCCTAAATGACCTGAATCATCTGAGTGAGGTTCAAACACATCCATCATTTCTTGTAGTTTTGAAGCTGGTATACCTAGATCAGCTACAAGCTCTGCTTGCTTACCTAGAACAGTTTGTACAAAATCTGCAACCGAAACTAACTCTGCTCTAGCATCATCATCCATGTGCTTAAATGATGTATTAGCATGTACTACAGTTTCTAAAGCATCAAGCTTACGACCTAAAGCAATTAATATATCCGCTTTGCCTGCAAGATATAATACATTATCTGGTTCTTGATTTAACGCTAATTTACTATGTTCTAAAGCTTTTTCTAGTTCTTTCTGATAGGCTTTTGGTTTGGATTTTAGATCACGGTCTGCTATGTTTTTTATATCTAATGAAATGCAATGATATGCTTGTGCATTGGTAGAGTCTAATCTTAATATTTGTTTAGCCACTTTAATAGCTTCTTTGTACTCTTCTTTGGCAGAAAGACAAGTTGCTAAATTATGTAGAAAATCTGTATCATCTGGTTCCATTTTTACAGCTTTTCTACATGCTTCAATAGCTTCTTTATTTCTTCCTAATCCTTTTAGTAAAAGTCCTAAATTAGTCCATCCTGTTGTATATGTTTTTTCTATATCAACAGCATTTCTATAATAAATTGCAGCTTCCGCATAATTCTTAATATTATCAAGCAATTGAGCTAAACTTGCATTAACTTCAAAACTTTTGCTAAATTCTGGGATTTCTAAAATTTGTTTATATTTTGCTATAGCTGCTTTTAAATTATTGCATGTTTTATATGCTAAAGCATGAGCCATATGATCATCTAAAGTGACTGCTTGAAGCTGTAAAACCTGAGACATTGCTTTTAAAGTTTCAGATTCAGAGGCGCCTTGATTATCCATTTTCCATTTAGTATAATAAGCATATGGGCTGTTTGGATTAATTGTAAAGCCTTTCTCGATTAAACTTTTTGCCTCTAGACCTTCTTTTTGATCAAGCTTTCTCTCTGATTTAGCTTTTAAATATAATGCAGCTCCTTTGGCAATATAAGCAGTATGACACTCAGGGAAAACCTTTACAGCTTTATCTAGTATTGCTAATTTCCCTTCAAGAGAGCCTCCTAAAGATCTAAATACTGTAGCTTCAACAACTAATTTTTCAGCCTTTTGACTTTGCTCTTGGCACTGTTTTTCTAATTTAGTAATGGCTTTAGCTTGACTCATAATATACCTATGGTTTAATTTCTATTGATTAATAATATCAAACTTATCGCTAAACACAATTAAAATTTATTTTAATTACTTCGAGAATATTATAACTGTTCTATAGCTTGCTGTCTCTTATTCTCTTTCCTACCTGACGGTTGCTTCTTTGTGTCTATCTTATTCTCCACTGCAGATGCCTTCCCTACACTCTGACCCAATCCAGCACTACCCTCCCCAACAGATGAATGCGGATGAGAAAGGGATTGTTTGATTCCATTTACTTGTGTAGCGACTTCTTCTTTCATAGAATCAGGCTTAGTAGCAGTTGCTTGCTGATTCTGATGAGCTGTATCATGCTGATGATCAGCTGCGCCTAGGGTTACATTTTGTGAGGTCGGGTTTGAGCTGTCTCCCCCTCTATTACCACCAACTCCATTATCCCTCACTACGGAATGCTGAGTAGATGCTTCTCGTTCTGGAGCAGACA
>CAZIGS010000217.1:0-1886 GCA_964538645.1 uncultured Rickettsiaceae bacterium | reverse complement strand
ATTCTGACTTTACAAATGGCAATTTAGAAAATGCTGATTTCTCTGACTCTGTCATTACAAACTCGACAATGGAAAAAACAAATTTAAATCAAGCGGTGTTTTCAAATGCCACTCTTTTAACGGTAAATTTCAAAGAAGCGTCTCTTATAGAAAGTGACATGACTAAACTACAAGGCAAAGATATACGTTTCTGGGGGGCGGATTTACGAAGTGCAAGATTTAACTCGGCTAATCTATCAGATATGTATATGGAATCCTCGGATAATACTGATTCAGATTTTTCTGATGCTAATTTGGTAGATTGCAATCTAAATAGCAGCATTCTAAACAGAGTGCAGTTTATTAAAACTTCAATTAACAAGACAAACTTTACCTCTAGCGCAATACAAAATTGTAAATTTGATAATAGTACGATATTAAATTCAGATTTTTCGAACTCTAAAATTTCTTCTACAATAATCAAAAACTCTACAATTTCTTATAGTTCTTTCGCCTCAGCTAATATGGCAAATAATACTATAATTGATTCTACATTAACAAATGCTGAATTTAACAACGCTTCTCTTTCTAATTTGAAAATTACAAATCTCATATCAAACGGGTCGCATTTTATAGGAACCAATATAGATGACACAAGTATCATCTCTAGCAAATTTACAGATAATATTTTTAGGAATACAAAATGGTTTAGTGACGGGATTGAAAATAGTACATTTACACATTCTGATATGTCTATGGGGATCTTTTACCAGACTGATCTAAAAAACAACGTAATAACAAATAGTAATCTCACACAACTTGCTATAATTACATCATTGTTTAATAGCAATAATTTTACAGATTGTAACATTTTAGGGGCCCAATTTACAAAATTAAACGGAACTGAAAATCTATTCACCAATAGTAAAATAAACTCATCTTTAATATTACAAAGCCCTGATATAGAGCAATTTGCTGGTACCAACACTATAAAATCTCTTTCAGTTATCAATTCTTCTTCTGACCTTTCGTATCATAATTTAGCCTTCGTAGATTTTTCTGCACTGAATCTGAATAATGTAAATATGAGCCACTCTATTTTAACAAAGTCAGTGTTCAAAAAAACTAATCTTCAAAATGCAAACTTTAGCTTCTCAGATCTATCATCCGCTAATTTCTCCGAAGCAAAACTCAATGGCGCAAACTTAAATTCTGCAATATTACGTAATGGACGCTTTGATGGAGCAACTTTAGATAATGCTGATTTAACAAATGTAGATCTTGATTCTGCATTTTTAAATAATGCTTCTATGAAGGATATTATTATTCTAAAACCAAATTCCACTACAAAATAGTTTACTTTTTCGTGATGATAAATTATAGTGTATCCAATCAAGCCGTCACACTCGTGCTTGACACGAGGGCCCACGATTAATATATGGATCCTCGAGTCTTGGTTCGAGGATGACGCTTTATTGGGGCGTCGCCAAGCGGTAAGGCAACGGTTTTTGATACCGTCATGCGTTGGTTCGAATCCAGCCGCCCCAGCCAATGAATATTTCTAATCGTAAGAAATGCCCCAGGAAACAAAAAAAATAAAAATAGGCTATAACACTTACACTGTTACCCATGACAATAATGGTTATTCTGTAGAATATAGGATTGGACTTGGAGATCAAGCATCTGAAGACACTTGGACAATGACAGTACATCAAGGCAATGAGCCAGAATATAAACATGAAAAATGGCTGAATTATAACTATTGGGAGCCTAATTTTGAGGAGTCATTAAAAGAAGATTTTATGAAAGCATTAACTGCAGCATTTCCATTGTGGGATCACAATTGAAATTCCTAACCTGAGCTTGATGTAAGAAAACTATAAAAGCTGATTGTTATAGGCTTTAGC
>CAZIGS010000216.1:0-1906 GCA_964538645.1 uncultured Rickettsiaceae bacterium | reverse complement strand
AGGATGAGGTTTGTAAGCAGTTTCATGCTATTTCTTACATCAAGCTCAGGTTAATTTAGTACTTAGGAAGTAAAAACTCTCAAAATGGATATTTGGTTGTGGGGAAGAAGAGCTGCTTTTCATTAAACGCAATTTATTCTTAGTAACATATTACTTGAAAGTCATATTGGAAGGCAAAATACCTCTTGTATCCTCAAAACTAAAAAAGCGTATTTCATATTTAGTCTTATTTATTGTAATAATTTTTCCTGGAATATTTGTTACAACAAACTTAGAAGAAGTAGACTCTGAAATTTCCTTAGATGCATTTAGTACATCTTTCATTATTAAGGAATCTTTTTTCTATTCTGTAGCATAAGCTGTACCACACACAAGAATTAGAAAGGCAAATATAAAATTTCTAGTCATTTTTTCCTCTATTTTTGTTAATTATAACCATGGCTATAAGCACTAAAGCAAGAGTAAACCATGTTATAGCATATCCTAAATGTGGATTATATATTTTTTTAGGATCTGGAATTTTGAGTGGATCAAGATCATTATTGTTCGCATCATTTTGGTCTGATATTAGCAGTAAGTATATATCAGGCAGCTTGATTGATAATAGCTCTCCTATAGATTCTGCATTTATACTAAGCAATGGTTTAGATTTAGTTCCATTATATTCTGGCATAAATATTGGTTTTTTTTCTGAAGGTAATATTATCCCAGTAATACAAGTATGGGAAACATCTGTAATAATAGTACTATCTTTTCTCTTTAATGTACCTCTAGCTATAACAATATTCTGCGAGGAATTCTCTAGATTAAAAACTGAAAGCAACATATAATTCGGCCTATAGTAAAGAAATAATTCACTATCTTCAGAATAATTTCCGCATATTTTTACTCTATGATACAGATATTCATTAGATGTAAAATTATGCAGGGTAACTATAGGTAATGATAATTTTCCTTCCAAATTTTTTATTAAATTATTTTTATAATCCATTCTCTTAAGTTGCCAAACCCCTAACCCTATAAGGATAGCAATACATAATGTTACAGCAATTTTAGCGATTTGTTTTTTCATTTTTTTTATATTTTTCATATTTAGTAAATATCTCATCAAAGAATTTTTTTGATTTTTCCAGCTCTAATTCTACTTCTAAATATTCTACTTGTGTAGCCTCATGTTTGTCATTATCTTTTATAGCATCAACAAATTGTAAAGCTGGTATTAGAGGTATTTTACTATTATTTTTAGGTGTTTGAATTTTTACATAGTCTTTGCGTGTTGTAATCAATCTTAGCTTTTTCTTTTTAGCATCTAGCATCAAATATTCCAGATCTTCTACAGAATATTTATGATGATCAGGAAAGATTTTTGTATATTCTACTTTTGCACCTAATTTTTTTAAAAAACTAAAAAATTTCTCAGGATTACCTATCCCAGCAAAAGCGTAATATTTATGATTTCTGAAATTATGCTCTGATTTCATAGATGCATGAAAAAGAGGGATATCTTCATTGCGAGGAGAGTAGCGACGAAGCGATCCATAAATATCTGTCATTAGAATGGATTGCTTCGCATTCGCTCCCAATGACGCGCAGTTAGATGCTACTACATCTGGATCGCCATTTATAACAATTATATCTGTAGCTTCTATAGCTTCCTCTATAGAGCTCCTCAAAGGCCCAGCAGGAATTGGGAATCCATTACCAAAACCTCTAGCTCCATCTATTGTCATAATTACCAGATCTTTTTTGAAACCTGGATTTTGCATCCCATCATCTACTAAAATAACATCAGGCTTGTACTTTGCTATGATAGATAACGCCTCTTTCATACGTGGCACAACAAAACTATTACCATATCTACAAAGCTCTAAAGCCTCATCACCGACCTCCTCTACGGAAGAAGAAG
>CAZIGS010000215.1:0-1955 GCA_964538645.1 uncultured Rickettsiaceae bacterium | reverse complement strand
ATCGCGGTTACAATTGGACTTTTTTGATTTTCTCAAATCTTTTTCCAATGTAGATGCGCTAGCTAACACTATAGCTTTTGTATCATCAATTAGTTGAGCATACACGTGACGTCCAGATTTAAAGACGGATAAACGCATTCTATCTGATACTCGAGTAATTTTCGCTCTAACTCTATTTCTTCTAATTTCAAACTTATGTTTTGGCGTACGCATTCTTGTTTCCTCTACTTATTACCTGATATTGTTAGTTTTAGATTATCCTACTTTAGAGAACAAGGATCGGGGAACGCAATCCTATACTTAATAGGTGCGCACCGCAGATGCCGAAGTTCGACAACGTGGAAATCAAAAATAACAATGATCAGTTCTTCTTGCCTTCTTTTCTTTGGACATATTGTCCCTTACGCTTAATACCCTTGCCTTTATAAGGTTCAGGTGGTCTTTGCTTAATAATCAAAGCTGCAAACTGCCCTAAACGCTGTTTATCTGCGCTATGTAGCATAATAATATTTTGCTTTGGAGCCTCTGCTTTTACTATAGCTGGAATCTCTATTTTTGTATTATGGCTTTTACCTAGTGAAAGGCTTAGATAATTCCCTTTGACAGAAACCCTGTAACCAACACCATTCACCTCTAATTCTTGGGTAAACCCATCTTTAACACCTTTGATCATACCATTTATAATACTTCTGGCAGTACCCCACATAGCTTTTGCATGTTTACTTCCATCAGTTGGTGTTACAGAAATCACAGACCCTTCGTGTGATATTGCTATATTGCCTAAAAATGTTTTAGACAGCTCACCTTTAGGACCAGAAACTTTCACCGCAAGATCCTTAATCTCAACTTTTACCTCATTAGGTACAGAAATCGGTAATTTTCCAACTCTTGACATAAACTAAACTCTATTAAAATACTTTACAAATTACTTCGCCACCAATACCAGCGCTACGCGCATCTCTATCAGAAAGCACACCTTTTGACGTGGATAGAACATAAATACCCATACCATTATAATAGCCACGCAAATCATCTATAGCTGTATAAGCTCTTTTTCCTGGCTTTGAAACTCTTGTGATTTCCTTAATTGCAGGACCACCATTTGAAGAATATTTCAACACAACTTCTATTGATTTGATTCCAGCTCTTACATCTACCACTTTATAGCTAGTAATATACCCTTCTTCCTTCAGTACATCCAAAATTGCACATTTTGTGCGAGAATATGGAACAGATACAAACATTAGTTTTGTTCTTTGCCCATTTCTTATTCTGGTTAACATATCCGCTATAGTGTCAGTCATCGACATAATAATACCAACTTAAATTAAATTACCAACTTGACTTGATTAATCCAGGGATTAATCCTTGTCCACCTAGGCTTCTTAGCATATTGCGTCCTAGTTTAAACTTTCTGTAATATCCGCGTGATCTTCCTGTAAGTTCACAACGATTACGTATTCTTGTTTTTGCAGAATTTCTAGGCAAAGCTGCAAGTTTAGCAACTAAAGCAAATCTCTCCGCTAATCCCAAATTTTTATCATAAATCTGTTCTTTAATAGCAGCGCGCTTTTTGAAAAGTTTCGCCACCATTCTTTGTCTTTTTAAATTTCTTTGTACTGAACTAACTTTAGCCATAATAAATATCTATAATTATTAATTGTTATTGTTACTGCCAATAAAAGGCAAATGAAACACAGACAATAGAGCCTGGGCCTCAGTATCATTCTTAGCAGAGGTTACTATTGTAATATCCAAACCCCTTATAGTATCAATCTTATCGTAATTAATCTCAGGAAATACTATCTGTTCCTTAATTCCAAAGGTAAAATTCCCTCTACCATCGAAGCTTTTTTTATTAAAACCCTTAAATTCTTTTACGCGCGGCAAAGCTACCATTACCAATCTTTCAAGAAAATCATACATTCTGTCTTTTCTTAATGTAACCTTACAAC
>CAZIGS010000214.1:0-1960 GCA_964538645.1 uncultured Rickettsiaceae bacterium | reverse complement strand
AATATTAATAGGACCAGAGGCAGAAAAATTCACCTTACCAGTAGGACTTGCATCTACCAATGAAAGTTTTTCTGCACCTTGTGTACCAACTACACCTCTAATACTAATAGTACCAGTATATGGCTGCCTATTAGCAAGATCTAATGGGACTTCATTGCTAGCTTTAATAGCAGCTATTGCATTTGCTGCACTTAAACCATTACCTATAATAGAACCAAATCTGTTGTTACCTGGCGCTATTCCAATATTATTTTCTAAGGTAAGATTTCCACCAAAAACTATCAATTTAGCATTAGGCTGATTAAATACTATAGGAACAGGCACAGTAGTAGTATTGACTTTACCTAGATATATAATTCCTTCATTATAATCAAAACTAATTTTTTGAATATTTGAACCTACCCCACCGATCATGACAGGATTATTCGGTATAACAATTCCATAACCAGAGTTAGCAGAAGTAATATTACCCAAAATCAGCTGTGTTGGTGGCGCAATCATACCTCCTCCAAGATCAACATTTAAATTTAATTGATCATTTCTGTGACCAGCATGGAATTTAATTTCATCTGCACCAATAATATGGCCTGTAGTAGCAAATTCGTAACCAAAAGCGGCCTGTACATTCTCTAACAAAATAGAGCTTAAATTAGCATAATTTCCAAGAGCATCAACCCCTATTTCACTATTAATATAATTAGGATTATTAGTAGATTTTATATGTAAAATCCCTGGCGAGTGCGTATCACTAGTAACATATTCTGCAATGCTAGAAGTACCCTCGGCAACTAAAGTACTACCTATTATAGCTATTTGATGAATGCGTTGAGAATCTCCTGATATAGTACCATCATGGTTTACTTCCAAGACAATATCAGCAACATTTCCTGTCAAAGAACCAATATTGAAAGAATTATTAAGCGTCAATTGAGCATTCTTATTTCCTCCAAATATAATATTTACAGGATTTCCAGCGGTTCCTATAGTGTAATTCGGTTCGACTAAAGCATCTAAAACTACTAAATTACTTGCCCTATTACCTATAATACCATCTACCTTAAGATGATCATCCATCTTAAGGTAAATTTGTGTATCCAAGGAACGATCTGCTCCTAATGCGCCATGCAAATCTAAAATATTTGCATTAAGATCATTTGCAAAAGCAATAGGAGCACCTTCTGTTCCTGGATTCGGATTTGCTATACTATCATCACCAATAACAAGCTTTTCTAACTTAAAATTTTCACCTATACTCACACTAGACGCTGATGGAATCGATTTACCATCAAGAAACTTAATAGTACCCCTTTTGTCAGCACTACCATCTATCGCTGCATTATTTGCAAAATTAAAGACTCTACCTGTTCCTATAGTAAGGACGCTATTATCTCCAAGGATTATACCTTGACCATCCCCAGCAGAGGAGCCGACACCTCCATCAAATTTGACAACTGAGCCAGGAGCATTTGGGGTAGCATTTCCAATAGTAGCAGCACATCCATTTGGAACTTCTAAAGCGTATATTGGATTGCCAGTACCTCCGATTTCTGCGTTAATATTAATCATCCCAGCTATTGGACGAACTATACCATTGCCTGAAGCCACACCACGAATTTTACCTTCTATGGTACTAAAATAACCAATTTCTAAAACAGCATCTTGTCCATCAAATGAAATTAGAGTATTTGCCCCCCTAATAGACCCTGCAGCAGTTAATGTTACGTTATCATCTATCAAAATTTCTCGGAGTGCTTTATTTTGATCAGGGTTAATCTGATCTTGGAGAAAAAGATTTCTTTGCGCATGTAGTGTACCTTCACCATCATTAGCTGTAGTAATAGGTCCAGCAATAATAGCTCTGTCTCCAGGTTTATTCATATTTAGTTGGTAATTACCAGCAAAATGTATTTTTTCAAGCGCAGCATTTTGCATCATAAATTCAGACTCAAGACGTGCTGTT
>CAZIGS010000213.1:0-1967 GCA_964538645.1 uncultured Rickettsiaceae bacterium | reverse complement strand
AAGATCTATGAAATTGGCACAAATGCTGGCTACGAGAATCTTCGGGATTTTTTCAAAGAGCTATATCAAATCCTACTTGGTCAAATCGAGGGCCCTCGTCTTGGGTCATTCATACAGCTGTTTGGTATAGAGAAGACAAGGGAGTTGCTTGAAAAACATCTATAGAAAAGACTCTTATACCAAGTTGTAATATAAAAATAGTGGGCTCAAGGAGTGAAGCCTATAAGTTTCAGTGAACTAGAAGCAACAACATAGTTTGTGATTGCAACTTGGTATTAGTCTTTTCATACAATAATATTTACCACGAAAAGAAGTAGTAGTTGTGTCAGTTATGACTACTCTTTCAGCTTAGCATGATTTACGACTTTCTGGACACCTTTGACTTCTGCCGCAATATTTAGAACTTTGTCTAATTCGGCTTCAGATCTAGCTATACCAAATACAAAAACTACTCCTTTAGAAGTGATAATAGTATAATTTACGAATTTAATATCACGCTCTAGCATAGTTTTCGTTTTAATACGGCTTGTAATCCAGCTATCCCTCGCATATTCCGCAGCATCAAAGTAGTTGCTTGTCTCACTCACATTCAACTCATTCACTACTTCTTTAACCCCGTTTTGAGACCAAGCTATATCAACCGCTGTAATAACATCTTCGTCGCTAGCAACTGTACCTGTATAAAGGACCCTTCCTTCCATAACCTGAGCATCTATTTTTGTATATAATCCCTTAAAACCTTTTGAAATAAAGGCTTTTTTGATACCAGCTGAGATTTTGATATCATCAACTACTTCCCCACCAGTTCTATCTTTTGCTGAAACCACAGCTCCTCCTAAAGCAGCACCGCCTAAAAGCGCAGGGGCAATGCAGCCAGATAATGAAAATAAGACTGTTAATAATACTATATATTTATTCATAACATACCTTCCTTAGGATTATATCAAAACTGCTCAAATTAATTACACAAAAGGAATTTAATGACTAATCTGCGCAAGCATATACTTAATACATGCGTAAAGACGAGTTCCGAAAAATCCCCTTTGTGCGGTTAACCTCGGTACTTTGGTGGGACCGAGAGGATTCGAACCTCCGGCCTAGTGATTAGGAATCACTCGCTCTATCCTGCTGAGCTACGGCCCCAATCTAATTTCATTATGACTATATCAATTTTGTAAGAGTTATGGAAGTGGAAAATAGGAATTTGTATCAGTTAAAAAACTGAAAAGGATAGAAGATTAAATAATTTCCTATCCTTAAAAACTCTGAATACCCACAGAAAATTATGCAAAACTATTACCAGCAATGCCTCCACTTCCTTTACTATACCCCTTATCTTTATTAGCCCTTTGCTCCAACAATGCTGCTGTTCTTTTACCAATAGGAGAATGTTTTTGCACTCCAACAACCGCTAATTTCCCAGTTAATTCTATAGCTTTAGATTTCATAAGCTCCTTAGCATCTTGAGATAAATTGGTAGCATATTCAAGAGTTTTCTTATCTCTCCAACTCTCTATCTTTCGAGACCATTCTTGGCATTTATTACGCACTATTTCATTGCTAATTTTTTCTACGCATTTATCTGCTATAGCCTTGCCGACATTAGCAACTCCACTACATATTTTTGAAGCACAAGCCCAAAGCTTATCTTTCAATGGTGCTTTTTTCATAACTTCTGTAGTAAGTTCGCTTTCAACAGACTTAGCCCATTCTTGTACATTTACTTCTTTGCTTAGTGTTTTTGTATCTTTTACAGATTTTACTATATTAGCACCTAAATTCTCCAATGCCGCCCTATCTAATGGCTTATTGCCATGAGATTTTGAAAAACCATCAATAGCTGGAGTCAATCTTTGCTCAACAACCAGCTCAGCAAATCGCTCTGCTCTTTTAGGTGATATTTCATGCCCAAATTTTTCCAATTGATTTTCTGGTTTAGAAAGATATTGATCTAGTAATATAAGTTC
>CAZIGS010000212.1:0-2005 GCA_964538645.1 uncultured Rickettsiaceae bacterium | reverse complement strand
TAGATATCCTCAAAAATTTTCTTATTTCGCACCAGGTTGTAATGTGTCATCCGGCAAAGTAGACCATTCTAGCTGTGGTCATGAGGGGTTAATCAATTCATATGATAACAGTATATTATATACAGATTTTGTATTGTCAGAAATTATCGCTAAATTAAAAGATAAAAACGCATTTTTGATCTATGTATCTGATCACGCTGAATCTCTTGGGGAAAATGGATTTTATGGACATGGTAGTAGCGAAATCCCACCAGAACAAAAATTTGTTCCTCTAATTGCTTGGTTTTCTGATAAATATTTAGCAAATAACCCAAACTTAGGTTATATTCCGGGAGACAGGGTCTTATCCCATGACAATATATTCCATTCTGTACTTGATTGTGCAAATATTGGGTCACAAATTATAGATAAAACTCTTAGCATTTGTAATAAACCTCTTGCTTAGTAATATAATAGGTCAATCTTATGATAGAGAATAAGAAAGTTTTTATTATCGCAGGTGAAGCTTCTGGAGACTTAATAGGGAGCAAGCTTATAGATGCCCTAAAAAAACGCATACCATATCTAGACATAATAGGTATTGGCGGAAAACATATGGAGCTTAGAGGCGTTAGAAGCATAATACCTATTAGCAAATTGAGTCTAATGGGATTTATAGAAATAATCCCACATATTTTCTTGTTAAAAAAATTAATAAAGCACACTGTAAAAAAAGTAATTGAATATCAACCAGACCTTGTAATAACCATAGATTCTCCTGGATTTAATTTTCGTGTTGTTGAGGCTTTGAGAAAAGAGGGTGTAAAATCCAAGTTTCTACATATCGTTGCACCAAGTGTTTGGGCATATAATCCAGAAAGAGCAGAAAAAGTTGCTAATCTATATGATATGCTATTCACATTACTACCTTTTGAACCTCCTTTATTTACAAGATATGGACTTAAAACTGAGTTTATTGGGCATCCTATATTTGAACAAAACTTCAAACGAAATGTAGCATATTTTAGAAAGAAATATAACATACCAGAAGAGGCTAAAATAATATGCGTTACCCCAGGCAGTAGAACTGGGGAAATAAAAAAACATATGAAAATTTTCCTCAAAGCCCTAAAATTATTACAAACAAGATATAATATTTTTGCAGTATTTCCATTAAATAAAATGGATGATGCAGTGTTAGTAGAATCTTATATCCAGGGAGAAGTACCACATATATGTGTATTTGATGACGAGAGAGCTGATGCTTATTTTGTTGCAGATGTTGCGATAGCAAAATCTGGCACAAATACATTGGAAATATCTGCATGCGAGACCCCTCTCATAGTAGCTTACAAAGTTAATTTTCTTACATATTGGTATGTAAAAAACAAAGCATTAATACGGTATATATCACTAATAAACATCTTAGCAGATCATGAAATCATTCCAGAATTTATTCAGGATCAATGCACCCCTTCAGCCCTTGCAACAGCCGCTTCTAAATATCTAGAAAATGATAGACTTTCTGAAATACAGGTACAAGAAGCTTCCAAAGTAATGAGAGAGATAGGTTTAGGAGCTAAAGTCAAAGCCTCTGAACGGGCCGCAGAAATTATTGCATCAAGATTATTGAGATAGTCATGAACTATCGCCATATCTATCATGCCGGAAGTTTTTCTGACATAATGAAACATCTTATATTAATTTCTATTATAGAGAAGATGAAAGAAAAACCCGTAAGTTTTTCGGTGCTTGATGCTTTTGGCGGTATAGGTATTTATGATTTAGAGTCTGAAGAAGCAGGAAAAACTGGAGAATATAAAAGTGGAGTAGCATTACTACAAAACTCGTCACTCTGTAGCGTGAACAAAGAACCTATAATAAACAAAAGGGTCCTCGGGTCTTCGCCTCAGGATGAAGGATTTTTACCTCCCGAGGATGAACGTATTTTCCAAACCTATCTAAAAATAATAAATGAGCTCAACAGAGATTCCGCTCATCTCCTATACCCAGGCTCCCCATATAT
>CAZIGS010000211.1:0-2034 GCA_964538645.1 uncultured Rickettsiaceae bacterium | reverse complement strand
TATACTATTTTATATTCTAAGGTTACTATACTGGCCTGAGATATTTTAACGTCCATATAATGTTCGTATAGAGATATGGTTGTAAACACTCCAGCTAGTATCATTACCAAAGCAGTTTGCCATCTCAGCAAGGTTGCTACAATCATCAAATCCATCATTAGAATGATAAGCTGAGTTTGAGAAAAATTACTTACTAAAACAAAGAAAGTGCTACATATTATTAGAATGTAAAACACACTAAGATTCCATACTATTTGGACTGGTGTTTCTTTTTTTATGGCTTGAGGCCAAATAGGATATGTGATAAAAGATACTGAGAGAATAAGCATTGTTTCATAGAAAAATAACAATACATTTTTATCTACAAGATTAGCATTAGTGCTTGATGTAGAGTACATTGTGCAAATAGTAGATATAACTGAAAATACCCCAAATACTGTATAGGTTAATTCATTTTTAGGGGCATTTTTTTTACAAAAATCTATAATGTTAAAGTGTTTGACTTGTTCACAAAAACGTGACCATTTTCGAGTCCTTGCAATCTGCATCTGAATTAAGTAATTATTATCCTTAATTCCAACCCATCCACCTTTCTCCTTTAGAATATAATGACTACTTATGAATATTATTGTATTTGCAAGCATAGCAGGAAGTATACCTTCTCCTAAATTACAATCCATAATTAATGCCCACAGAATTAAAGTAATCAATCCTCCAGCCATCCCTATCATTAGAACTTTTTCAGTGCTTCTGAATCCTAAAATTGCTAGTAAAAGAGGTGGGGATACCATTGGAGCATTAAAAGAAAGGGCTAAGAATATAAGAGATAGTAAATCATACTGTAACATTGCCAAAAACATAGCTCCACAACCAAGCAGAATCGCTATTATTTTGGAAAGGAAAAGCTCACTCTTAAATTTCACACCTAAAGGACTAAAAAAATCATGCGCTAAAATAACAGAAGCCGAGTTAAGATTGGTATCAGCTTTAGACATACACATGGCCACTATACCTATCAATATGAAACCTTTAAGTCCAGTATGAGCGTAAGTTCTTATCATATGATGCACAAGACTTTCAGGAGGTAGGTTTGGATTGACATTAAAAAGTAAAAATCCAATCCAACATATTCCTAGTAAAATCAACAACAGTAATACTGCAGAAATTATGAAGGCATTTTTTACCTGCACCACATTCCTGCCCATAGTAATTTTTTGATATAATGATGGATGAAACCCAGGAGTAATAAATACCAAAAATAGGAACATTAACTCCCAAAATTTATGATTTGATAGACCGATATATTCCTTGTAATCAAATAATGGACTTTGAGTCGCTTGCTCAAAGCTAAATCCATTAATACTAATATATTCATTCCAAAGAATAAGACCTAAAACAGGGACTAATACGCCAAATGTAAAAAATTGTATCACATCTGTAAAAGCAACAGATCTCATACCTCCGAAGGCAGAATACAGAACTACTATTGCACCTGCCAAAAAGATCGTATATTGATCAGATATTCCAAGATAATTCTTAAAAAGATCTCCAAAAACTTTAAACTGCACAGCCATATAGCCAGCGGCTACAATACTTCCTGTAAAGGCTGTAATAAGCCTTGCCCTCTTTCCATATAGATTACCCATGGATTCAGCCATAGATATATCCCCCAAGAATTCTCCCATTCTAGGAATAAATACGTAAGCAATGAGCAGAAGCCCGAATGCTTGCCCTGTACAGGCAATAATATAATGTAATCCAGTAGTATATACGGCTTCTAGATCAACAAATAATTCATCTCCACCTATCCATGCAGCCATTATTGTTGCAACAAGTGTTCCGGTACTAAAGTTTCTTCCACCTAGGGCATAAGCTTGGATTGTTTTTACATTTCGCCCCCAATATAGTCCGAGTCCTACATTGATAATTATATAAATGATAAAAATTGCAATATCTATATCAAAATTAGCAAACACTCATACCTCTTAATTTAGAAACCAGACTAAGATCCTAATATTGTTCAAAAGTAAAATC
>CAZIGS010000210.1:0-2052 GCA_964538645.1 uncultured Rickettsiaceae bacterium | reverse complement strand
CTTGTATCAAAATAGCCTTTATCTCCAGTTACTCTTTCATATATTTGATCAGATATTTTATGAGCTAGACGGCGCCATAAACGCTCCTGAATTTGAAATGTTTGTGTAGCAATTTTTTGCTGAGACACAACATCCCATATCACAAAACTAACTTCATATTTTTCATCTGTTACAGGCTTTACAGAACCGTTAAGTAATATTTGAGCCCCTATCTGCCTCCACGAGGCAAATAAAGGAGCATGCTCAATTCCCTTTTTATTTTCAATGAAAGCAGCTTTTGAAATAGGCCTAAAAAGACCTGAGTTATAGAGATTATTCTGTATAACTGTTCCAATTTCATGTGCAAGTCTATGAGACGCACCATCATAAGAGCCAAAGTCATTAATAGCTATGGTTATTGGATCAGCATGACCACGCGTTACATTAATTGTTTGTATTGATAATGCCGAAAATGGAAAATACAGTATGGATATTAAAACCAGTAATTTTTTATACATTGAAAACCCCTTACAAACTACTATGGAATTATACGTACGAAGGAATTATAGTCAATATTATTCCATATTTTTAGCTACGAAATTTTCTATATTGTCATAACAAGGTCAATATTAACATACATACTAGAATTTAATATTTTATATGCTATTCTATGGGAAGTGATTATGGCCTCATCCATACGAAAAAGTTTGGATATGGATAGCAATGACGATAAAAAGAGTATTTATGCGCGTTATATTGTGGTTTACAACATTTATATTTCTGATTGCTGGTCTTGTTATATACCCAGTATCAAGAGATTTCATTATTAAAAAAACTATAGAATTCACGTTCAGCTCTGGAAAATCCAAATTTAAAATTGACTCTCTTACAGCTACAAAACATGAAATCAATATAAAAGAAGCACATTTTTTTGTCAAAAATATTGATACTCTAAAAATAGAAAATATCACAATAAGTTACAGTTTAGACGAGATACTACAAGATAAGAAAATAGTAATGAATATCACTATTGGCGGGAATGCAACAATATTAGGATCTGAAGCTGTTATATCAACAAATATAGACTATGAGGCAGTTTCACTGAAAAAATATACTATTGTCATTAAAATAGATGAATTATCTAGTAGTATTTTTAGTGAATTGGGGTTAAACCCTCTTCAAGGCATATGCAATATTACCACAACAGAAACAAGTCATCATATCAGTAATTGCCATATTAGTGACGGAAGCGCACATCTCACACTTGACATGAAAAGCGCTTTTACTGATAAAAAATTCGAGTCTTTGATGGTGAAAGGCAGTACAAAAGAACTACCTATAGATTTACATAAACTATTTCACCATCTAATAGCACCTAACGATACTATGCAATATCTCTACGATAATATATCTGGAGCTAGAATTAAAGAAGGGTCTTGGGAGATTAATTTCCCACAGGAATTTTTCACAGATTATAGAATGAAACCAGAATATATAACTGGAAAATTTGATATAGAAAATATTGCTCTTAGTTATGATCCAAATTTTCCCACTCTAGAAAAAATCAATACTACACTCTTGCTAAATGGCAGTATATTAGATTTTCAAATACCCAGCGCTTATTCTCATAATACAAAACTAGAAAACGCTTCGGTGCTTATTGATTGGGGGGCGGAAGGCAATATAGATGTTATCGTAAAAGCAGATGGAAAAGGCCCTACAGCAGATTTAACAAACTTTATCCCCAAAACCAATATGAAGTCATTACAAGAATCAGATATTGATTTGACCAAATTCACAGGTACTGCAATTAGTAAAGTCAATATTATAATACCAATAGGTGATGCTAAAAATACATATGATATAACAACAAATATAGCAAATGGCGGGCTTATAATATTTGATAAAAACATTATAATGTCTAATGCCAAATTAGCTGGCGCGTTTAATGGAAAAAATGTAAAAATCTCTGGTAAAGCTAGAATCAATGGCTTTAATAGCGATATAGATTTCACTAATAATCTAGACGAAAAAGAGGAATTTGAGAATATTCTTAATCTTAAAATCAACTTA
>CAZIGS010000209.1:0-2063 GCA_964538645.1 uncultured Rickettsiaceae bacterium | reverse complement strand
TATTTTTTCTGGACCCACAAGTACCTCAGGGCTGTATTGCCCATGAATTTTGGTACTAAATCTTGGGAAAACATATGCAGGCTTAATCAGAAGGGGCTTAATCCATGATAAATCTATATTTATTTTATTAAATTTTCTCTCTGGAGTAATAATACTACCCCATCCTTTTGTATAATTCCTATTAATACCATGTGTATACCCTATGCTACTTCCAATAACGCTTGCATCTAATCTTCTTTGATGGCTAAGTATTAGCTCTAATTTATCAATTTTATAGCTTGAGATCTCTATTCTTGTATCTGCAATATAATTAGAGTAGTTATCATGTTGGAGTCCTATACTAGTAATAGTTTTACTATTATGATCTCTATGTATCACACTATCAAAACTTACTTTATTTACCTTACTACTACCTTTGTTACTAAAACGTTGTTTATTAGCAATAAGATAAGCTCTGTAAGTGCTATGTATAGTGCTAAAAGTAATATTATGATAACCATATGGAATAGATATTACTCCTGAATAGCTTTTTGTAAATTTTGTACTTGGATCTGCTAAAGAATATCTAGCTCCAAATGAATATAGTTCATTGCTGTGTAGAAGATCTTCTAAAGTAATGGTAGTAAAAGATTGTTGTATGCCCTTATATTTAGTACCAGAATTATCGATACCTGTAGTTATATGCCATTTTTTGCTTGGTTCATTATCTATAACTACTATACTACCACCTGGAGTTTTACCGGGTAAAATTTGTACTTTTGCATTATTAGACTTTAATCTGTTAAGCCCATCTATAGCTTGCTCAATATCTCGTAAATTCAAAGTTTTATCTTGAAGACTAGGTAAAACATGACTTCTATCGCTTTTAACCTTAGTTTTAGATTTATATTGTATTTCCTCAATATTACCCTCTTTAACCTCAATAATTAGCTTGCCATTTTTAATATCTTGCTCTGGAATAGTTACTCTGGAAGTTATAAATCCTAAAGCAATAAGTCTGTTGGTCAGATACCGAAGAAGTTCATTAATTTTTACTTCATTTAAGCACTGATTTTGATACTTAGTTTTTATTTTGTTTATTTCAACTTCAGGAAAAAACTTTGTACCTCTGATCTCCAGTGCATTAATTTGAAAACATGGAGAAAGATTAGCGGTATCTATTTCTTCCGCATATATAGAACCTATGACAAAAACCAAAGAGCAAAATGATACAAATACCGCACCCCGCAGCATGTATGACAATAAAGATGACAAAATAGATATTATAGCCAAGGCATAGACTCCTGCTAATAATTACATTTACTCTTTAAGGAACACAACCTTAATAATATTTTGTTAAGCTGTCAATCAAAACCTCTGGATGTGTTGAAAATAAAGCATTTCTATTTAAAGTAGTTATTATAAATTTAGAATTATCGCGTAAAGCTGAAGAGTTTTAAGTATTTATGGATCGTAGGTGCAACTATAGGTTTCCCATGTAAAAGGACAATACTTCATGCCTTGTCCCCATAACCTTTACGTATAAAGGTTATAGAGGATGAAGTAGTCTAACATTATGTAAGTGAATTTCTTTTCTACCCCTTGTTGTATATAGTTTTCAGTTTGTAGATATAATTTATTCTCTATCATCGCCAGGTCAATTCGCTATAAGAAACTTACTAAAAGCAGCTTTAACCTTTTCCCCTAGTCTTATATAAGTCTAAAAACCAAGAACTACATGTATGGATTATTGTTTTTACAAATAATTATTTTAATACAAGAGAATTAAAAAATCGAGATCTTAACGTCAGCACTGCTTCAGACGGATTCGTATTACTATTTAGCTCAATTATACTACCGCCATATTCATATAATGCATATTTAAAGCCAGATTTAAGCTCGTCAGAGCCTAATTTGTTATATTTTTTATCAAGCATATTTCTGAGTACGAAAAATTTTTTTGATTTAATATCATCAAAAAATACAAACTGCATACATTCTAAAAATCCATCTTTATGAAACAATAGCATGGCACTTTTTACATTTTTTATTGGCAAATTATTAGGATCAATAACAAATACACC
>CAZIGS010000208.1:0-2075 GCA_964538645.1 uncultured Rickettsiaceae bacterium | reverse complement strand
GCTGCGGTTTGTTTTACTGAATGTGAACTAGGTGCGGAAGGAATATGCGCAGCTGCCTTTTTATGCTCCGGTTCATGGACTCTCTGATCATCTATAAAATGTTGCAATCTGTCTAAGGATAGATCCTCTACAAGACACTCTAATTTCTCTTGAGCTATAATAACCATAGGTGACTCAGGCTTGTCCCGCTGATGTACATGTCCAAAAAACCAAGCAAATTCTGATACTTGTTGTTCAGGCGTTATAACAATATCTTTACCACCATTTATATCGTGAATGATAAAATTAAAACCACCATTTGGAAGAGGTTGCTTTTCTATAGGACAAATACACTTCCCTCTAGACAAGGCTTCCTGCTGTTCATATATTTTCTGTAACCCCTTTATTATGGCCGCATTCTCCTTTGCATTTTTCACAAACGACCACTCTTGTTTCAACATGGTTTCGTTTTTAGGCTTTAAATGCTCTGAATAATATAGACTTACTGCATCTGTTTCTCCCTTTTTAGCAAAAGCTTCTGACATAATCTCCCTCATTATAGGAGTAGGAGTATTGATCATATATTGTTTTTCAGGGTGAATATGCTGCATAAAAGCTGCGCCAAATGTATGCAAAGCTGAAGAAAGATTCCGATGATTTGTTTCAGTTGGTAAACGCTGAATACCCATATGAGTTGTAAATGGCGAATTGTCTGATGTTGTAACTGTAAGCATCATTTCTATTTCAGATTTATCTAAAGGCTTTTTTGATGAGAAAGGTTTGGGTGTAGCACATGCAACCCATACTTCAGTACCAGGATTATCAAATGGTTCTGTTGCATATACGAAGGTAGACACCCCTGCTGCATGTCCAGATTTTATATTTTCTTTGGATGTTTCGGCAAGTGCCTTCCATGCCTCAACATTATCTTTTGTAATTCTGACCATATTAAAATGTAGATCCTCAGCATACTGAAGAGTATAAGTTTCAGATGGTATTTTTAATTCTGAGAGTAGATTTTTTGTAGCAGTAATAATCCCTACAGGAGGTTGACTCTTATCGCGCCCTTCTACAACTTGGACTAATTCTCCTGAGTCAATAATGCCCCCTGGAAATTCTGAAATAATACGTAATGCTTTATTATATGACAGCTCATTACCATCTGGATAGCGTAAATCTTTACATATAGTGTTTAATGTCGCAACTAACTCTTCTTTACTAATAATATTTTTACCTTCTGCGTGAAATGCCAGTATTTTAATAACAAATTCTCTACATACATTATCTTCAAATGGTGTTTTACTATACCTATACTCTGAGCATCTTATGCCTGATAGAATATTTATTTCTCTTATTTCATCCTTGATAGAGTAATTTATAGAGTCAACTATAATATTTTTTACAGTAAAGTTTGGGTTAGAAAACCCTTCTAAAATTTTTTTATAAGGCTCTAAATTTTCTTTATCTAATTTACATGGTAATTTGATAGTTTCTACACCATCTAAAAACCCTACAAAATGAGGATGAGCCTGCAACATACCTAAAAACTCTAAAATATTTATACCATGATAAGTTTCACTGAAATATCTTATATCTAAGGTGTTATTTTCTAGAAATATAGGTTGTGCTGATCTGCTTTCTTCTGTTTGTGATAGATGTTTTGCTTCGCTCAAAGCACCATAGATATCTCTTAAAAAATTATCTTCTGATGAACTTGACATATATTTTTATTATTAGTTTCCAAGTCATCGTACCACTTGCTATAATGAGAAATCAATTTTCCTATTGCTAATATATTGCTATCGAGTTACATTGTGTCAAATTTATAACTAATTAGATAAGATGTTAAAACAAGAATACTAAGCATTTCTTTAATCGGGGAGCTATTATGAAAGAATTTTTATATGATTTTTACGGATATAATAAGAGCATCTTTTATGCTTTAAATGGGTTTTGCAGTAGTTACAAATTACAAGTACCTCTTTCGTATATTTCCAAAATCTTCGATATAGAGAATTTTGCTTTTTGTTATATCTTAGTGGCGATCATTGGGTATTATTTATTAAACACTTCATCCTCATGCTCAACCAGAGAAC
>CAZIGS010000207.1:0-2075 GCA_964538645.1 uncultured Rickettsiaceae bacterium | reverse complement strand
TTAGATATTGAAGGAGCAGATATTATATTAATCAGATAATGTTTGTTTAATTTGGTGTTCTCTACAAAAAGGTACGAAAATTCTCCAGAGCCTCTGTAAGCCTTATGCTTAGAGGCTTCTAGAAGCAACGCTGTTTTAAAAATGAAAGGCCTACCCCTCCTGCAACTCTGATACATATAGGCTTTTTTAATTTTCTAATTTTCACAAATCAAATTTATGTATAAACTAACAAGCTAATTTTTGTTGGTCGTATTTAAAATTCCCGTTATTAATTTGCATACATAAAATATTGCCACAAAATACGCACTTTGAAAATACTAAATCCCATACTAAAATTAGTACACAACAAGTTGAGTAAAGTAATTTTCATCTCAATATGAGTAAATACCTAATTATATAAGTATAATTTGCGAAAATTAGAAAATTAAAAAAGCCTTGAGGTATCGGGGTTATAGAGGCTAGAATTTATGGGTTCAAAAACATCCTAGCTTCTGTAAATCAGTCAAAATAGGGCTTACAGAAGCGTTGGAGAATTTTCGTACCTTTCCGTAGAGAACCTCTACTCCAGAAAAAATTGCTGCAAAAGGAAGACAAGTAGTAAATCAAGCTACAAGTGAGATGGGAGCTTTGGAAACTAGTAGCTGTTCAGATATAACAAAACATGCAGAAAAAACTAAAGACAATATAATTGCAAAAGCCGATTCTAATGGGGTAAATAAGGATAAAGTAAAAGAAAATTTAGAACTCACTCAAACTGCTCTTCAATTTGGCTATAATGATATTTATTCAGGTGCAACAAAAGCAGCTGAGGATGTATATCAGAAAAATCAAAATTCAATGAATGTAATACAAGGGCAAGTAGATAAAAAAGAGGATGAGAGATCCAAATTTTTTGGATTACAGAAACAGAAAGAAGAGGTTTAATGCTTCTTCCTTCTTATAGGATTGAATTTATTGAAAGGTAGATAACAATAACATGGGTTAGTAATTGTCTCTCCATTTATTGTTTGTCCAAAAAAACGATTTTTTCTAACTGTTTCTGAATTTGTTTGCGAAACAGTTACTATGCCTAGGCTTTGCTGGGAATAAATCCAAGTGTCTTTGCTAAACATTATTGAAATAGGGATATTTTTGTAAATGAAATATGAAACGGGAGAAAATAAGATGAAAAAAAAGCTTATAAAAGGATCACTCCATAGAGACATTAGATTGAATAATGTTACTAGGATACCAGACCCAATAAAAAGCATAATCAACAAAACTATATTCAATGGTAATTTATCAGTAATATCAATTCCATTTTTTGTAAATATTCTACATTTTTTGGGAGCATTTTCATCTTTAATTGATAGATCTTTAAAGGTTACTTTATTGAATCTTGTAAGTAAGTATGGAATTAGTGTGAAAGAAAGTATCAAGCCAATAATAGAACCAAAATGTGCTGATAATCTAACACATAAAGGAATAGCTAATAAAAACCCTAAATTGTCAGCTGTTTTTAGATTTTTAAACATACGATTATTATTTTGGCAAAGCACTACTAAGCAGATTATACCATTCTTATGGTCTTCAAGTAAAGCTTTTTCAATTTTTAATCTTAACAATTTGTATATATGTAAAAACTTGACAAGGTTTCTATATGTAGCAAACCCCCTTTTTAGGGACTCTTATTAAATTAATATTAACAACAACAAAAGAGGTAAAAATGAGTGTCGATATAAAAGAGATTTTAGAAGCAGAGCAACATCTAGAAAATCTATTATCTAAAAAAAAGGACGAAATATTTGATATATTAAAATCTTGTGGTGGAATCACTTTAAGCAATGAACTTTTAGCAGGACTTGCTTTATATGCTGCTAACCCTTCCAATAAGAATAGTAGTTTTTTACAAGAATTATCTGATTTAGGGTCTTCTAAAATTCCCAGTAAAAAAAATAGAAAATCTAGGAAGGAAACTAAAAGTCCTTATAGGGAGAATAGAATATCTGAGGATTCAGCAGCGAAGGAGAAAGTTAATGGATAGAAAAGCTGAGACTAGAAAGAAAATTGAATTGGGTGGGCTAATTGTAAAAGCT
>CAZIGS010000206.1:0-2093 GCA_964538645.1 uncultured Rickettsiaceae bacterium | reverse complement strand
GAGGCATTGGTTGAGCATTCATAACTCTATCTCCATTACCGTTACAGAACGAGACTTAAATTCATCTATACCTATTTTCCTCCAACGAAGCTTTTCATAGTAGTTGGGTATTTTTGAATCAAAAGCAAATAAGTAAAGTTTTTTAAAATCAAGTTCTTTCGCTTTCATTATTGTTGCTTCAAGCAGCATTTTGCCAATCCCTTGTTTTTGGTATTTTGTATCAATCACTAAATCGCCAATCCACGGCCCCAAATCTGGCCTGATACCACCATTTAATTCTAATGTACACGAACCAACAGGAATTTCATCATATAGCGCAATATATGTAAGTGGCATATCTCCTTTGAGTTCTTCGTGGTATAAAGATTCAATTTCTTCAATTCCAATTTCTGGCATCCAGATTTTACCTAAAACTTCATGCCAAATATTTACAAGAATTGGAATAGCTGGTGTATGATTCTTCAAAAGATCGATTTTAATCATATTACCTTTTAATTTGCATCAAAACTAAGTAAATAGCGATTTCCTTGATACTCGTCATAATCAACTATTATTATATTTTCTTTGAAATTATTATTAGTAAAGTTAGATATATTTTTACGCCAAAATTCTAAAGCTGATTTGTTTTCAGGAATTACCGAGACTTCCCAGTTACCCGGATGAAGGTTCCAAATTTCTTTTGCTACACGCCCCCCAATTCCTTTGCCTTGAAATCTTGCTATAATGAAAAATTCCCCCATATTCCACTCACTTGAGGGTGATTTTACTTCTTTATTAATTAGTACAAATCCTGCTAATTCCTCGTTTACTTTGACCATAAACGCTTTTCTAGAAGCATCTTCAAAATAATTTTTGAAATCAAATGCCTCATAAAGTCCGTCCTTAGGTATAGCCCACCCCTTATCACCTACTCCGCAACATCTCGACATGTCATATACATAAAATCTAGCCATATTTTGAATTAATTGATAGTCAGATATAGTAGCGCGCATTATCTGTACGAAAGGTGCCAATTCTTTGACCATAAGATATTGTTTATCTCCATCAAACTCCCAATATTTTCTATCACTCTTGAATTCTCCGACTTCCCTAAACCCAGCTTTCTCATATACATGCTTAGCTTTCGGATTATTATCATCTGGATCAATAAAAAACTTATTAGCCTGAACGTCAATTTCAGATTGAAAAAATTTTGTAAATTCTTCTAAAGTATTAGCCGCATAACCCTTGCCTAAATATTTCTTATTACCAATACAAAAATCTAAGCCATAAGTTTTACCAGTTTTGGACATATTATCCTGATGAAGTTTACTTAAAGATTCATCAGGCAAAAATTCAGAGGTTATAATAAAACAATAAGGCTCTCCCGCAAAACTACCAATCCAATAGCTAAATATTCCATCAAAATAATTAGATTTAGTTTTTCTGCCATCCAAAAAATTTATTATATCATCCTTATGCTCTTGACTATTATCCCAAAATACTTTGATATGGGGTTCTTCTAGCCAGGTAAATATGGTTTGCTTATGACTATATGTAGCTTTCTCAAATGTAATTTTCATTATTGATATCTGATAAAATATGCGATCAAAACATTCCACGTTTTATACTTACAATTCTTTCAAAGAATTGTGCAGTGGATTACTTAGAAGCTAAATATTCTCGCGATGACTGTTACGGTTATGCCGCTTGTTCCAATTTTATTCCTAATTCTTCAAATACTTGTACTAATGCAGAAACAAACTCTATTATCATGCTGTCAGTATGATACGGTGTAATGGTCACCCTGAGCCTTTCTGTTCCTTTTGGCACTGTAGGGAAATTAATATGCTGTACATAGATATTATGCTCATTCAGTAATTTCTCAGAGATTTTACTTGCGAGAATGGGGTCGCCTATCATTACAGGTATTATATGACTTTGATTTTTAAAATATTTTATCCCAGCTTTATCGAATTCTTGTTTTAGTTTAATTACCCTATCTTGATGTAGGTTACGTTCTATATTAGAATTTTGTAAATGATTTATGCTTGCATTTGCTGCAGCTGCTATAACTGGTGGTAAAGATGTTGTAAAAATAAAACCTGGTGCAC
>CAZIGS010000205.1:0-2106 GCA_964538645.1 uncultured Rickettsiaceae bacterium | reverse complement strand
CTAGGAACCATTACATCACCAACTTTTTTATGTCCAAATTTAAGGAAATTTGTAAGAATATTTTTTTCCTCTATAGACATCGTCTGCCCACTAGCTTTGATATCCATTAAAATCTCATAAAAAGGCTCATTCGTAGCTTTAGAGCTAGAAAAAATAGAGGAAATATTATTAATTATTTTACAGATAAAGCTTCGCTGCGTCTTGCAGCTCTTGGGATGAGAATCCGATTCTTTTGTACGTGGCATAAATTTATATTTTTGTTTAACTAATATGGAGACCTAATATCAAATGCCTGAAGGAATAGTACCTCCAACGCCATCATCTCCTTCTCATCTTCCTCAATCTTATGATCATAACCAAGTAAATGTAACACTGAATGGATAAGCATATGAGCTACATGCGCATAAATGTCCAAAGAGCGATCAATAGATTCAAGTCTAATAGTTTCGTAACCCAAGGCTACATCACCAATACAAATATATTCATTATTTGGAGAAAATTCAAGTAGATCCTTTTTATCAATATCATGATCTGGAAAAGACAAGACATTTGTAGGCTTATCTTTTTGTAAGAATTCCAAATTCAATTTTTGCATTTTAGCATCATTTGTAAGTAGTACAGCCACCTCTATTATACTGTTTTCAAATGCTGGGAAATAACTTAAAACTTCTTTGATTATCTTCGAAATAGATTGTTTATTTATAGATGGTACAGATTTCCAAGCTTTTTCTTCTGTAATAACACTGAGTTCTAGCTTCATGTATTTATAAGCTCTCCAGCAGCCGCTTTTGAGTTTTCCGTAATTTTCTCTCCAGATAGCATCCTTGCTATTTCGGCATTTTTGCCATCCTCATCTAAAATCTTTGCAGTACTTGAAGTATGTGATCCATCTGTTGTTTTGATAACTAATATATTGCAGTCAGCTTTGGCTGCTACTTGCGGCTGATGAGTTATTACTATAGTTTGAGCAACCTTACTTAAAGCAAGTAATCTATCACCTATAGCACTTGCTACAGCACCACCAATACCGGTATCTATTTCATCAAAAATAATCGTGTTTATCGGGTTTTTTTCAAAAAGAGCTAATTTAACTGCAAGCATAAGACGTGCAATTTCACCACCAGAGGCTATTTTATCAATTGGAGAAAGCTCCATCCCAGGGTTTGTAGATGCTACAAATCTTACCTCATCGACCCCAAAACTACTTATGTCATTTTTAAGCGCAATATCTATTTGCCATCTGCAATGTTCCATTTTCAAGGGCTTCAGCTCTTCTTGGATTCTTTTTTCCAACCTTCGCGCAGCCTCTTTTCTCTTTACAGTCAAAGCATTAGCTAAACCCACATACTCGTTATTAACTTCACTTAGTTTTTTTTCAAAAATTTCTGAATTTTCTATTTGTAAACGCAACCCTTCCAATTCAGTCTCTGATTTATGCAAATAATGTGGCAATTCATCAGATGGCATCTTATATTTTCTAGACAATTCTCTAATCTCAAACAACCGAGTTTCTACGGCTTCTAATTTGTCGATATCATGTTTTTTATCTAGCTTAGATATAATCTCTTCTGCCTCTCCTAAATAAATTTGTGCTTGCTCAAGATTTTGAGACAACTCTTGTAAAACTTCTGTATTTGCTCCTCGATCTATCATTCTTTGAACTGTAGAAATTTTGCCAGATATATTACTCTCTGTAAAAAAGCCCCTTAGTTCCTTGAGCAAAGTTTCGTTTTTTTGGCTTTTTTGAAGCTCAATTCTTAAATCAGCAAGCTCCGTCTCTTCTCCATGTTTAGGACATTTTTCTTGTAATTCAGTTACCAAAAAGCTTAAATAATCTATATCTCGTAATATCCTATCCCTATTATTATTGACCATTTCTAGGTCTGAGGTGATTTTTTGCAACTCACTAAATTTATCAGCAACCAGAATCCTATCTTTTTCTAAATCTCCAAACCTATCTAAAATTTTCAAATGCTCAGAAGGATGGAGTAGTTGACCGTAGGAATGTTGCCCATGCATTTCAGCTAACTTGGTAGCTACAATACAAACCAATTTTTGTGTGACTGGCTCATCATTAATGAAGAATTTTTTCTTATTATCGCTATA
>CAZIGS010000204.1:0-2113 GCA_964538645.1 uncultured Rickettsiaceae bacterium | reverse complement strand
TCTCATGAATACTCGGATGAAGAGATGAAAGATGAATCTGATTTCGATGATAATGAAGATGGAGATAATTTGCCATCTGAACCGTTGCCATTTGTACCATTTAATTTCAATCCTCAACCTCCACACCACGATTCAGTATCTGGAGCTACAGGTGTAGAATATGATGCTAATGCTTTTTAATAAATAGGTATCAACATCTATCTTTATTTAACGATACTACAAACATTATTCGCTAAAGCCTATGGCTATTATTTACAAAAAACTATTCAGCTAGATGTCTTCAGCAATTTCCGGAACGTCTCCAGCTAATACTTGCTTAGTTGATTCTTTGCCATAAAAATTATCCATAAAGTCACGGTTAGAAATTATTGCAATCACAGCTTCAGTATCTAGCCCATGATCCCTCAATGAAAGTAAAGCATTCTCAAAATATGTAAATACTCCTGTTTCAATACTTAGTTGATTGGAAAAATCTAGCAAAAGATTCATTGAAATTGCATTTTTAACAATCTCATCTAGTACAGTATTAATATCTTTTATTTCTGTGCCAATAACTCTATTTGCAAAAGAATCTTTCAACGCATTTACATATTCTTCTGATAGAACCTTAGTACTAAGATGGTCCATAATGGCTATTGCAAGGGTCATGCTCATTACTTTAGCGTTTTCGTTACTTGTTATATATGTATGATCCGTTGCAAAATCATCGATATTAGACAAAATTACTTCACATATTTTTCTATAAGTATTTAATGTTTCATCTTCCTCATTACCAGCTTTAAAAGTAACCATTTTAGATTCACTATCAAATTCTTTTGTGTAAACAACTTCTGGTGAAGGAGTTTTAAAAAGCTCTTCTAGTAATTCATCATAACTTATCTCTGCGAATTTGTTGCTTATTATATCTAATGCTTTTCCCCAAAAACCATATTTAATAAATAATTTAGCGATGTCAGATGCTATATGAGCATTTTTATGAGCGAACTCTGTCATAATATCTTGTAGAGGCTCTGAATCTTCAAAATCATTACCCTCAAAATGATTTACTAGTAAATCTTTTCCTATTTTTGCCATTTCAAATTTACTACAAGTTTTGAGTGTCTGAATTTTCTCTTTTATTACCGCTATTTCTATACCCGCCTTAAGAAGCACCTTAATTTCATTTGCTCTATCGCAAGCGATATCTGCTACATTATGCTCCACCTCCATTCCAAAAATGTCTTTTAACCAGGTCTTTCTAATGTCAGTAGCGAGAGTCTCCAAGGTGGTTATAGCGTCCATTATTTTGCTTGAAACTGCATTTTTTCCTATGCAGAATTTTGTTATATTTTCGTTGCGTCTTATAGGAAGTATCAGAGCAGAAAGATTTTTATCTTCTGTTACATGTAATGTTAATTCGCATAAAGTGTTATTTTTTTCCAATGCAACTAGAAAGTTACTAGTGAATGTTCCTTCATTGATCATTAGAGTTAATGAGCTGATTGTTTGAGTCTTTTCTAGCAATTTTGCTATTAAATCGAAAATATCAGCTTCTCGATCAAATCCACGGGCGATTCTAATAATAAGATTTGTTATTGTTGTGTTGAGAGCAAGTTCTTCTAATAATTTTTGTGGACCATTAGAGTTTTTTAATATTTCGCTACCACCTCCCGCTTTCGATTCAAAATTTATTTGTAGAGTATTTATATTTGGGTAATCGGCTAAATTCCAAAAGAAATCCTTTATATTACTTTCTGAATCTTCTGTATTACCTTGAATTGCTATAGTTGTTTTTAATTTACATTCTTGATCTTGGAATCTGATTTTTGTTAAACTCATTTTAATTCTTATTATTATTTTATATTAATCATTGTAACATAAAGCAACATTTTTGTCAAAAAAATTCAGATCGGGCCAATTCAATCAGCAAGTGTAGCATAGGGAGATTGCACTTTCAAAAAGTAGGCGCGAATTTCTGCTAAATTTTTATAGTATACAAATAATTGGAGAAACTACGACAGTCGTCATCCTGGGCCCCTTAGTAGCCGTCATCCTCGTGCTTGACACGAGGACCCATTGACAATTTTATGGATCATCTGGTCGGTGCCAGATGATGACGAATGGGGCTAAAGCC
>CAZIGS010000203.1:0-2192 GCA_964538645.1 uncultured Rickettsiaceae bacterium | reverse complement strand
ATTACGTCTTTAGAATCAGGATTTTTTTGCTTCCAAGCCATCTTCCCACTATACAGCATACTGTATTCTTGACTCATCTCTTCAGACCCACAGACCATACTACATATCTTTTGTCAGTGATTTCGCTTTATAAAGCTGAACAGTTTTTTCTACTCTAGCAATATTATGATCTAATGTATTTTTCTCTTCGATAAACTTAATATTATTCTGCTGAACATGAAACACATTATTCTTTCTTGATATATTATTTTCTATATGATGCTTACAGAATTTTTGTATATCAAAATCTTGTGGTTGATTTCTAATCTCAAATCTTGCCTCAATCAAATCTTTCCACCAATTGCTATCACAGCATTTGTTATAAACTGCATCAGCAATTTTAATCCTATCCTGATCTTCTAATTTATCTGAAGAAGAACTATAGTCATATATGATTTTAGAGATATTTTGCACTACCATTTCTTTATGTAAATCAGATAATTTAACATTCACATTACTGCTCATTTGCATTTGATGCAAAAGCAATATATCCCTGAGTAAGATATTATAAAGCTCACTACCATTTTTAATATAATCCAAATGACCAGTAAAATTATCTTTTTTTTGCATATATATTATTTGCAACTCATCTAAAAAATCTGGAATATTTTGTTCTAAATTTATTTTAGATCCGTGATACTTAGCAATTGCAATTAAGCTCTCTCTATATAAATCATGTTCAATATCTAAAAACTCATGAGCACTACTGCTAATTCCTTTGTTATTAGCATATTTCACATAAAAAATAGCATCTTTAGAGCAAATCTTGTTATATAATCTATTTTCTTCAAATAATTCTTTTTCTATTTCCTTTGTGGATAAAACAAAGCCAGAATTCCTATTTTGCCATATTATCCTTTTCTCTACCTCATCAGAGCTATTATCAGCAAGAATCCTAATGTAAGTCAAACTATTTGCATTTTGCATAGAATTTACAATGCTTTCTTTAATCATATCTATAGTTATTCCTGAAGGCATTTCGTCAGCAAGATCCCATTTTTGAGGTAAATTTAAACTCTCTATATCAACTATAGATACTTTATCAATAGAGTGCGTGATGCTATTCAATCTATTAATTATTGTTTTAGCAGCTATAAAACCTGCAAGATCGTTATCAGGCCATATCACTACCTCTCTATCTTTCAGTATACTCCAATCTACCTTATCAGCATTTCCTGCACCACCAAGCCACGATATCACATTATAATCAGGCAGCAAAATTTCAGCTTTATCAGCTGTTTTTTCTCCTTCCACAATCAATGTTACTTTATCTCTATAAAGCTTTTCCATTCCATATATTGGTTTATTACCATTATCATCTGCAAAGGCTTTCAATCTCCACTCCGATTTTTTTAAAAAACTATTATGGCAATAAGATATAGGCATTACTTGTTTACTAGAATTTTCTTTATTAATAAGCCTAATAGTATGACCTATAATATATCCATTTTTATCTCTATAACTATGAATAGAATCAAGATTATTTTCCTTCAGGAGAAAGCTAATATGTTTGTTTGGTTCAAATTCCGGAGCATTTATCGGCAAAGGCTTATATACAGCCCATAGATCTTTAGGTTTTTTTAGTAGATTATAGCTATCACGGCTAGATACAATACTTGTTTTAGGTATCTGTCTGCCAATATATCCATAGGAAGCCACAATCTCAAGAGATTCTCTTTTGCTAACTCCTGTAGCCTCCCTTACAAAACCAAATATATTACCCCCTTGATTTGTACTAAACCTATGCCAAAGCCCATTTTCTAAGTTCATTTCTAAACTTCCAGCTTTAATACTTCTAGCCTTTCTTTCAATATCGCTATCTGGATTTATAAGATGAATATAATCTCTAAAAATCCCTTCTATATTACTTGATGAAATACTATTACTTACATCATCAAAAGTAAGTCCTGTATATTTTCTACTGTCATATCTAGCTTTTGGAATCTGGTAAATTGAAGATAAAATTGTCTGTTTTTTTGCCCAAGAAATCATAGAGTCCACCATTTCCACTTCCTTTTTGGTAGTATAAATATTACTCCTCATATAAAGCTCTTTTATAAAACCCTCTAGCTGAGACCAAGGTAGTTTCGACTCAAGCAGTTGGAGATAGAGCTGGCATTAGAATTTTTATTGGCATTGTGTTCTCTTGTATT
>CAZIGS010000202.1:0-2215 GCA_964538645.1 uncultured Rickettsiaceae bacterium | reverse complement strand
AATGTTTCTCGTACATTATGATCAGTAATCAAGATACCTATTTTTCGTTCTTGCAACTTTCTTATAAGCATTTTTATATCATATACAGCAATTGGGTCAACACCTGCTAGTGGTTCATCAAATAAAATAAAATCTGGATTCATTGCAATAGTGCGAGCAATCTCCAATCTACGTCTTTCTCCGCCTGATAAAGCGGTAGAATCGGTATATCTTAAGTGTGATATAGAAAACTCAGCCATTAATTCTTCAAGTTTCTTTTCACGCTCCTCTTCGTTTGGATTTGTTATCTCTAAAACAAGCATAATATTATCTTCGACATTCAGACCTCTAAATATAGAAGATTCTTGTGGTAGATATCCTACTCCCATTCTGGCTCTCATATACATGGGGAGCTTAGTTATATTCTCTCCATTTAGGAATATTTCTCCTGAATTTGGAGAAGTAAGTCCTGCAATCATTGTAAAGCAAGTTGTTTTGCCGGCGCCATTTGGTCCAAGTAATCCAACTATTTCTCCACTCCTAACTTTTATAGATACATCACGCACTACAGGACGTTTCTTATAAATTTTGGATAAATGTTTCGCCTCTAGTATGTTACTCATTATTTAACACTATATTTTTTAGTTTTCCATAATATAACATTTCTTCTGTTACAATCACTTCTTTTTTATCTTCAATAATTACATGACCTTTTAAGAGTAGCTCCATATTTGCTAATGTATAGACGGCTTCATTAGCTATAACGACTGAATCACTACCATCTATTTCTCTTATAGCTTCTACTTTTTCAGGAAAAGTGATCATTTTAATTTTTCTAGTTTTTTGATTCTCAAAAGTAAATATTGCTTTTTGAGAACGAAGCTTCATTCCCTGGAAACATATTAATACATCTCCACTAAAAACAGCAGTATTTTTTTCTCTGTTTAGAATAAGATTATCAGAGTCAATATGCAGGATATCCTCAGCAAATACTAGAGATGATATAGGACTAGTTGTTATCGCTAATACTAAAATCAGCTTTAACATTTCCATTAAATGTAATTTGATTGAATTCTTCAGTTGTGTTAAATCTATTAGCACTTATACTCCCATTAGACCCTATTATTTGAACAAATCTATCACTTTCTGCAGCCTTAGTACGTAAATCAAAATCTATTTTTTCAGATAGTAAAACATAATCTTCATAGCCTACTCTTACTTCATTATTCAATATTATCTGGTCCTCATAGTTATTGATGGATCCTAGATTTGCAGCTATCGTGACATTCTGGTTATTTTCTAGACTGTATACTCCTGATATTTTATTCATATGATACAGGCCATCTATATTTTTTGATATTTTTTCTGCAGAAATTTTATAGGGATTTTTCCCACTGCCAGTAAAAATTGGCCTACCAGCCCTTGCTTCTGCTTTGTCAATAAGATTTGGGGTTGCTAATAATACATTATTTGCGGTTGCCACCGGAATTTTACTGTTAATGCTACCAAATCCAATAATAAATATACATAGGGTCAATAAAACAATTAATCCTATTTTTGTTGCTTTTATAATAATATTATAGCGTTGTATCATCTTGTTTTCTCAGTATTGTAATCCAGAGGAATCGCAGCGCAGCATATACCATGTAATTCTTCTCTGAATGATCTTTATTAGCCAACTCCAGCTCTAAGTAAATCATGTATATGTATTATACCACATAATTTATTATTTTCCTCAACAAGTAATGAAGTAATATTCTTGTTGTTCATCATAGTAAGAGCTTCAATTGCGAGAGTTTTTGGAGCTATTCTTTTTGGATTTAGTGACATAACTTCTTTAGCTGACATATTAACTATGCTCTCATGCATATGACGCCGCAAGTCGCCATCTGTAATTATTCCTGTTAAATTCTCGTGACTATCAATTACAGCTGTTGTACCAAAGCCTTTTTTGGTCATTACAAGCAATACTTCTGACATTATAGCATTTTCACTTACAACAGGTACAGTATCGCCAATATGCATTAAATCTTGCACTTTAAGTAAATTAGCTCCTATTTTTCCTCCTGGATGTAATAATTTAAAATCCTCTTTAGAAAAACCCTTAGATTCATATAAAGATACCATTAATGCATCGCCTAAAGCTAGCATCATTACAGCAGAACTAGTAGGTGCAGCGATATCGGATGCTTCTTGCACTTGAGGGATTTTTAGAACTAAATCTGCATTTTGAGCC
>CAZIGS010000201.1:0-2238 GCA_964538645.1 uncultured Rickettsiaceae bacterium | reverse complement strand
CAATTGATAGAAGAAAGAGACTCAAAATGGGCTATAGAAAGATATAAAGAGCTAAGCGAAGCAAAAACATCTTTATCAAATT
The DNA here is from genome assembly GCA_964538645.1 of uncultured Rickettsiaceae bacterium. GTDB lineage: Bacteria > Pseudomonadota > Alphaproteobacteria > Rickettsiales > Rickettsiaceae > JAYUHP01. The sequence goes on along the minus strand of CAZIGS010000201.1, from coordinate 2,156 downwards.
CTGACCAAGAAGAAAAAAGAACTATTGAGCAAATACTATGTAAACAAGTAGATGGAAAATTTGAAATAGACCAAGCTAAATTTGATGAAAGAGGTTTTATTAGAGATTTCTGGAATGACGATATACAAAAACATATCTTCCACTCAGGTGATTCTCAATTTCTTACATTTGATGAAAAGGAATTTGGATTTAAGTTAGGTAGTAAAGTACCTATTGAGGGATCACGCCCAGGAAGAGATCAAGCAGCTCCTGCCTATGTAAATATCATCGCTACTCCAGATGGTGTCTACATGAAATACAACAGGTTTTATGCTTTAAGTGATACTATTCCTGGAACAAAATGGTTATATAATTTACTCCCAAATAAATGGTGTAAAAAATGTAAAAGCTTTGCTCTTCATGCAGGAGATTGGGAAGGTGTTGGAGTCAAAGTAAAAATCGATGAAGAAGGTAAAGCAACTTTGCATGGATTACAAAGTTTTGCTCATGGACGCGACGGAGCCAGATATGTAGAACTGGATAAATTAACTCTTGATAAAGAAAATGGACATCCAGTCTGCTTTGTAGGTGTAGGAACACATGGTACTTATTTAGAAGATATCGTAGGACGCAGTAAATTTGCTGATGTGACTGGAAGCCATATTAAGGAAAGACCAACAGAATTTGTTGATATAAGTGCTGACAACAAACAAATTCTCCAGCAAGATTGGGCTAGAACTTTCCAAAGAACAGGCAGCCCTGGCCCTTCTGCACCTCCTAATTTCGGAGGCGAAACTCATAGAGATTATAAAGCAATGTTAGAAGATTCATTGCATTGGAATAGATATAAGCCTATATCTATTTTAAGAAATTTTATAGATAGGATAAAAGGATTTTTTAAAAAGGAAGTCTCATCAAAACCACTTAAAGACTCAATACGCCTTCCTGGAACTGGAGATAAGCTGCAAGCTTCAGCAGAGTATTTACCACCTCAATATGGCGTAAAACAAACTAAAGATCTTGAACCAAGAAAGACTTCTCCCTCTAGAGAAAGGTCACAATCTCTAGATTTACAAAGATCAAATTCTACAAAAAAACATAGAAGAAGTAGCTCATGGACTCAAACATTAGACTCTCAAACTGATGGAAGCAGAACTGCAAAGCAAATGAGAAGCTAATATAATGCTTCCATCATTTCATTACCATTAATGACTATTTTTAGTTAACAATTCCCTAAAAAAGCATAAATCTCTGTTTGACTTGTAGAATGCATATACTATATACTCTCACACAATTAAAATATACCAGAGGTCTTGTATGCTATTGCGAAAGATAATTTCATACGCAATTTTATCTATCATGCTTTCATCATGCGGAGATGATGCAAAAAATGCTGTGGATAAAGACACTATAGTAGTTGCTACATCTGCTGATAATCCACCATATGAATTTATACAAGATGGTAAAGTTGTAGGACTTGATATTGATATAATGCAAGAAATAGCTAAAGAAATGGGCAAAAAGCTTGTGGTAAAGAACTTTGATTTTCCTGGGCTTTTGCCAGCTTTAACAAGCAATAATGTAGACGCTGTTATAGCTGCACTAACAATTACAGACGAAAGAAGAACTAGGGTAGATTTTTCTGATGGATATGTTTCAACTAGCTTAGCAATTCTTTTTAGAAAAGGTGAGAATATCAAATCCACAAATGACTTGGAATCTAAAGTAATTGGGGTCCAAATGGGAACCACATGGGAAGCCTATGCAAAAGCATTATCTGAAAAAATAAGTAATCTACGCATAAGATCTTTATCCAATAATCTTGTATTAATCGAAGAATTAAAGTCTGGCACAGTAGATGCATTAATAATGGAAGAAATGCAGGTAAGTAAATTTATGGCTAATTTAACTGATATGAGTAGCATTATTTTGCATGATACCAAAGGAGAATTCGCTATAGCTCTGCCTAAAGATTCACCACTAACTCCTTTAATGAATGATTCTATCAAAAAATTATTGCTAAATGGAACTTTGAACGAAATCAAAACTAAATGGTTGATAAAGTGACTATAGATCCGCGCCAGATTACAGCTGGTGTAAAATTATTCCGCGGTGAAATAAAATTCATAGCAGGAGCGAGTAAAATTTCTCAGCTACCAAAATTATACATTCCTCAA
>CAZIGS010000200.1:0-2245 GCA_964538645.1 uncultured Rickettsiaceae bacterium | reverse complement strand
TTGTTATAGGCTTTAGCTCCATCCGTCATCATCTGGCCCCGACCAGATGATCCAAAAATTGTAAATAGATCCTCGTGTCAAGGCGTAGCAACACATAATTTGTTTTAGATTGCTACGCAATAACGTTATAACTACTACCCAGCGCTAGCGGCGTGAGCTATGATATCCATTATTTTTGTGTCGCTTCTGATCTGTAAGGCCTCTAAATTCATCAGCAAAGCTTTAAATCTCTTGTCTTGTGAAAGCTGTATAAGTCCTTGTTGGCCATCAAGCTTCATTTTGGATAATTCTTCCTGCGCCTCAGTAAGTTCTTCTGTATTTTGTTCTAGAGCTTCTTGAGCTTTAGTCTGTCTGTCTTTAACATCAAGCATAAGAGAATCAAATTCAGCTATGCCTTTATCAAGTGTTATTTTAGCTGCTGAGGCTAGAGTAGCTGGGGGTTTTTCTGCATCTTTAAGATCTTTATATGCTAACCATATTCCTCCTAAAACATCAACGAAAGCTTGGTTGGCTGCACTTATGGTTGAATTTATATTTGTTGTGCTAGAAATAGCTGCGATTTTATCTTCAGATTTAGCTGCACTAAATACAAAATCATCTGACAAAGTGCCATTAGGCGCTATAGTTCCTGAGATGATAATTTTATTAGGGTCTACTGGTTGTATTCTACCATCCTTTCCGCCTCCAAATACAAAACTTCCATCAGAATATGTAGTATTTAGCGCAGCTGCTATTACCTTTAGGCCAGTATCAAATTTAGTTTTTAACATTCTAAAATCGTCAGTAGTCATATTAGAATTATAGCCATTGATAGCAGCAGATATCTCGCTTATTTCTCTTCTCATCTTAGCCATTGAGGTTGTTGCTATAGCGGTTTTTGACTCTAAATCTTTGGCAACGATGGTGAGTTTTTCAGTGTCACCTATTTTGCGAGCAGCTTTTTCTAGCTGAGCTATAAGTTTAGGGTCCGCTTCTGCCATTTCTTCTATATCGTTAAACTGTATTCCGTCATTACCAGAATTACGTATTTGTGATATCCTAGCTGCAATAGTTTCATCTATCTTTTTAGTAGAGGAATTCATTCCGAAAATATTTTGGCCTAATGATGTTATTGACATATATTTCTCCTAATTATACTGGTATTTTTAAAACGCCAAGCTGAGCTTGCTCTAGGATTTGAATCATTCGGTATAATAATTCATTCAAATTCTTGAATTTTACCATTTCAAGAAAAATTGCATTTTTATCTTCAATTGTTGCAGATTCTAAAGCTGTTTTTAGGGAACTTACAGTTTTTTCTGCTACTTCTTTATCTGCTTTACTTGTAACAGAATCTTTGCTTATACCAGATAAAAATTCGTTAAAGAAATGTTCAAGTGACATAGTACGCCCGCCATCCATTTTTATAGCAGAGCTAAGCTTAGCAAAAACATCTGATATATTTTGGCCTATTTCATAAGTATAGGTATTTATACTCTGAGCACCAGTATCTACATTATCTGCCCCGTTATCTAGAGCATTAGCATTTGCGCCTGCAGTATTAGTCCAAACATTTCCACCACCAATAGCTGAATCAATAGTATTTGCATTGCCTCTTGTTCCAGAAAATTTCGATGTTGCAATCATCTGGGATGTGTTTGTTGGATTAACTGTAAATGTCAATAGAGGGTTAAGTACAGTTGATGGATGAGCTTGTAATGCAGCGATAAGGTTTGTTATTGTAGCTGCAGGATTTACGCCGACAAGCACGTCTGTATTGGCTGCTGGGGCTGGCATATGTGCTACATCCCTAAATGTAAAGGTAACACCATTAATTGTTACATTATCATCATTTGCTGCATTCCCTGCCGGTAAAGTAAAATTAGCTGCTGCCGTTCTTGATCCATGCAATACTGCTATTGGGGTTTTAGCAACCAAACTAGGTATAGCTAAAGCAAGTTCGTCAGGGTTTGCTGCTAGATCATCTGTTAAAGAAAGAGAGGTTGCAGGATTAGCTTTGTCAAAGGTAAGCAGATCCCTTAAATGTAAGCTTTCACTAAGTTTTTGAGGAATAGTATCAGCATCAGCACCAACTGCAGATATAGACATAGCTTTATCTAATATAAATAAATTACCAGCTCCGCGTAGAACAAATTTCCCATCTTCTATATTTGCCTGCACTTGAGGCGCTCCAAATTTAGCTTGAGCTACTGGAGCATTAACATTTACTATACCTGGAAGAGCGACCGCTCCAGCAGGAGCTGCA
>CAZIGS010000199.1:0-2274 GCA_964538645.1 uncultured Rickettsiaceae bacterium | reverse complement strand
CCAAATTAAACAAACATTATCTGATTAATATAATATCTGCTCCTTCAATATCTAACTTTGCCCAAATTTTATCTGCTGTGTAAATAGGTAATGCCATCTTAATACCAAGAGCAATACAAGCTCTATCTCCAATAGATAGACCTTTATGTTTAGTATATTTTTTTAAGAATGCCATTTCAAAAGATTGCTCTGTATCAATTGGAACAATAACATCTATATAAGGTTCTATACTGCTTCTACACTCTTCTTCTGGCATTCCTAAATCTACTAGAATTCCTGCTGCTTCAGATACGTTGAGTGCTGACATAACTATCCCACCCAATAATTTCTCAACAATATCAGCTCCGGTTTCATTTTTAATAAGAGCAATCAATGCAGAAGAATCCAAAATCACTTTATTCATTTTGTGCCTCTGCTCTTCTCTCCTCGATTAGTTTATCCACTAAACTTTCATCTGAACTATGATACTTATTTATTAATTTGCGCGTGTTCTCTAAAGTAGCGCTTAAAGGTGAGATGATCACTTGATTATCTTTGACACTAAAAATAATTTCTGCGCCATCCTTGAGATTGAAATATTTACGATATATAGATGGTATCGATATTTTTCCACCTTTTGTAATTCTGGCTTTAGCTAACATTTTTACCTCAACTTTAAAATAGCTATTAGTATTTGTATAGTACTACACAAATGATAATAATTCAATATTATTATATAGTAGCTATATAATTAATGGTTACTAAAACATTATTAGCGACCATTAGATGAGTTTATAACTTTTTAAAACAGCACCAGTACAAACAAACTAGAGTTAGAACGTACCATGAAAAATGCTAGAACCACGGCTGGGATCGAAAAAGCTCAAGCTGATGGAGTAAAATTTGGCCGAACACTCGGTAGCAAAAACAAAAATACCGAAGATAAGATTGAAAAGATCAAGATTTTTCTTCAAGCTAAAAGAAGCTATGACTGGATTTCAAAAGAACTTAAAGTAAGAAAACAAACTGTCTCTAAAATAAAAAATACTATACCTAAAATCAGGAACTAGTATTTAGTATGAAAGTCCAAATCCAAAATTTTCTTACCATACATAAATAATTACCAGAATTATTGACTCTGCTATAATAATATACTAATTTCTGATTAGGGATTTATTACAATCTAAAGTTACTTAATAGGTAATCATGACTTTAACTTTATCTAAAGAAGCATTGCAGGAAGTTTATAAGAAGGATAATAAGCTTCCAAAATTGATTGATATTGATGTTCATGATACAAAACTCAAGCAAAAGGTAAAACAACAAACTATAGAGGATTTTTATGTAGCTTTACAGATAGTTGTTAAAGATGATGATAGAAGACCAGTTGTACCAAATGATTTGTTTAGCAAGCTTGATGATAAGCACGAGGAAGCAAAAAAACTTTTGGTTGTCGGAGGCCCAGGAGTTGGTAAAACAACACTTCTGCATTATCTTACATGGCAATGGGGCTTAGGGGATACTTGGGATGGAAAATTTGATTATGTATTTAGGATAAAACTCAAAAATCTTACTATAAGTTATCCTGCAAAAACAGACAAGCACCCTCTTGCTGCTCTTGTACACTACAGTTTACCCGATGATGCAAAAAAAGCATTTACTATAGAACAAATAGCAGAAATTGTAGAAAATCCAGATATTAGGGATAAGGTCTTATTTCTGATTGATGGATATGATGAAGTAAAAAAAATAGTAAAAGATAAAGAAAGTGGTCTCCCATACATTTTATACCATAATATTTTAGAGAATCCTAATGTTGTTATGACATCTAGAAGCAATGGATTAACAAGAGATGATAAAGATACATTTGAAAGAGTTGTTGAAAGCACAGGATTAGATGCTTCTGAGGTAGATAAATATATTGACAAATATTTTGCTGGTGAAGATGAAACTGGAGCAGCTTTAAAAGCTCTATTAGATTCAAATAGAGAAGTATTAGAAACTTGCAAAATTCCTGTGAATCTATTGATGATGTGTCTTATCTGGGAAGATAAAGATGTAAGGGTAAAATTTGAAGGTGAATTTAACATTAGCGTTCTTTACCATGAAGTAGTTGTATGGCTCACTAGAAGATACGAAAATAAGTTTGGTACAAAAGATGGTTTTATTAAAAGTGAAAAACAATTACTTTCAATAGCCGAAGTAAGATTTTTGTCAGATATAGCTCATCATTCCTTTGTAGAAGGAAAAGCTATAATTGAGCAGGGTCTAATGGAAGATATTTTTTCTAGGACT
>CAZIGS010000198.1:0-2328 GCA_964538645.1 uncultured Rickettsiaceae bacterium | reverse complement strand
AAATTTCTGTTGTTCAAGCTCAGAAATGAGGTCAAATAAATTACATTCTTCGCCTTCTTCCATATTGAGCAATTCTCTAAAGCTTTGATTTGTAGATATTAAATCATAATCTTGGTTTATAATGATATCAGGTACAGTTGATCTCAATAAAAAATCTACCACCTCATCTGAACTATTATTCTCACTGAATAATGCTATGATCTCTCTTCCATTAGTCTCATCGAAGCAAAATCTTACTATGTTGTAATATGATTGTTTAATGCACCAAAAATCTTCTGATATTATCTCTATTTCTTGATTTTCTAATATACTTCTAGCCAAATCATTATGAATCACTCCGTTCTCATCCTCCAATATCGCGGGTATTTTAGACAAATCTAGCAATTGAAGGATTTTTTCTTCTATTTTTTTATAAGGCATAGTTTCTTTAATAAGCTCAGAAAATACTTCTACAGAAAAGTGATTTTTTTTAAGCGCTAATCTATATAGTGAAGCAAGAATTATTAATGCTAGAATACTAATACCTGTAATTATATGTGGTATAGATGTTTTGAATAATACCCCAAATACTCCAAGCAATGCAGACATTGTGATAAAAGCTATAATATGGGATGTGATGATAGAAGGAGATATGGATAAATCTGCTTTTAGCTCGTTGATTTTTTCACTGTATTTTTTCAACTCTGTACCATCAATTTATAATTTTTCTTGCATATGCAAAGCTACTATGCTCTATTTACTTGAAAATAAAATATTATTTAGACATATGAAGTTACGCTCAACCAATAGAATATATCTGGAGGGAAATTTTCTCTCCTCAAATCCTATTATTCTGCGAGAAGAGACTGCTCACTACATACGTAATGTACTCAGACTAAAGTTAAACAATAACATACGTCTATTCAACGAGATTATAGGTGAATATTTAGCGAAAATTATAAGCTGTGACAAGAAAGAGGTTCAACTAACACTAGAGCTTGAAAAACCATGCAGATCTGCTACTACAAGCACCAAACTATCTATTGCACCATGTTTAATCAAAAATGATAGATTTTCTATAATGCTAGATATGGTAGTACAATTAGGTGTAACAAATATTATGCCTATCATAAGTACAAATACTGTACATAGGAATTTTAAGATTGATAGAATAAAACGTATTATTATTGAATCAGTAGAGCAATGTGAAAGGCTTGATGTACCAACAATATCAGAAGCTATAAATTTGAGAGAGATAAATTTCTCACAATATGATGCTGTAATTTATGCAAATGAGCATGCTCTAGCAGGGACTATGCCTGATCAAAAAATCTTGGCTCAAGAAAATATCTTACTCATTGCTGGTCCAGAAGGGGGATTTACAGAGAGCGAGTTAGATTTTATCGGTAAATTACCAAATTCTTATGCTATAAGCTTAGGAGTAAATATTCTCAGAGCTGAGACTGCTATGGTGAAATTAGTGAGTTGGGTAGGAATGGCTAGATTATGATTCATCCAAGCAGTGCTGAGTCATTCTAGAGTTTTGTGTCATTTCGCTCCAGCTTTTTCAAGCAGGTTAAATATTTCCCAATATTGCAGATAATCCGACAATTCTAGAGCAGTTGTAGAATTATTATTGAGTCTATTAATATCGATGCCCTTCATTATAAGCCATTTGGTAATTAAAGCGCTGTCATTAAATATTGCTATATGTAGCAAATTATTACCATTTTTATCAAGCATATCTAAAATAGAATAATTGTCAGCTAAAACTCTTAGATCTCTTAAATTAGAACTTTCTATATCTTTTATAGAATTTTTTAGCAAGTATTTTTTAGGTAGCATTACAGGTGCTTCTTTTGCGTGTCCTAAGATAAACCAATCAATCTTCTTTGTGTTATCTCTGTTTTTTTTCTTCTCAATATATTTTTCATATAGTTTTATATATTCCACGCTGCTCATTTGGTCTATGCGCGCATCCTCACTCAGTTTGCCCAAAATAATATCATCATCTTTAAACATCAATAATAGTAATTCATCTTTCACAAATTTCATTTGCGCGGGATCAATTATTTCCTTTTTATCATTAATTGCTGGTTTTATAGGTTTTTGTTCTAGAGGTCGAGGTTTAAGGGATCTTTTTCTTTCTACTATTTGCATCATTGGCGTTGGTTCTAGTTTTTGACCTTTAGTTTCTGCAGGCGTAGTATATTTTGCTCTAGATGGCTCAATTTTAGCTTGGGTTATCGGTGCAGGAGGTGGAGCTACTTCTGTAGGTTTTGGGGGCGTATTTGCAGTGGTAGGTACTATATTAGGGGCTGTAGATGGCTCAATTTTAGCTTGGGTTAT
>CAZIGS010000197.1:0-2339 GCA_964538645.1 uncultured Rickettsiaceae bacterium | reverse complement strand
TGCCAATTCCAGTAATTTTAGCGCCCATGCCTACCAAGCAATTGCAGAGATCAGTGATTTCTGGTTCTCTAGCACAATTACTGAATGTAGAAAGACCTTTAGCAAGAACTGCTGCCATGATTAAATTTATAGTTGCTCCTACAGATACTTTGTTGAAGCTGAAATCCGCTCCTTTTAGTCCAGAAGTTGGTGCTTCAGCTATTATATAACCACTATTAATAGTAATTGTTGCACCCATAGCTTCAAGTCCTGCTAAGTGTAAATCTACTTGTCTCGCTCCTAATGCGCATCCACCAGGAAATGATACTTTTGCTTTACCAAAACGAGAGAGTAAAGGACCTAAAACCCATATAGATGCACGCATCTTTCGCACAATATCGTATGCAGCAGTTAAATTTGTTATATTATCAGCAATCAATGTGACGGTATTTTTTTCTGTTTCATATTTGACGCCTAGACTAGTCAATAATTCTTGCATTGTTCGAATGTCAGTGAGGCCTGTCGGTATATTGTCTAAAATTAAAGGTTTGTCTGATAATATGCAAGCGGTCATAATAGGTAGAGCAGCGTTTTTTGCACCACTAATCTCTATTGTGCCATTTAACTTATTTCCACCACGTACTAACAGACTATCCATTCTAACCTTCTTTTTTTATTTTGTATTATTCGATGCGTAATCACCTACTCTGGAATGACTCAAAAATCTCTTTGCAATGACATTGTCTTTAACTTATATTAAATCTAGAACCAATTATTTCATTTTCAATTTTTGAATATAATGCTTCTGCTAAATCTTCAGCATTTAAACTAGACATGAATTTCTTTTTAAACCAAGATTCTTTAGCCTTGATATATTCTATTTTTACTTCTTTTCCAAATTTTTTCTCTAGAAAATTATGCATATTATCAATTCCGTCAATCAGCCCAAAGTCTTTGGCTACATTACCAGCCCAAAATTCTCCGTTAAAAAGCACTTCATCTGATTGTTTCAATTTATTTTTTCGTCTAGACTTAATAAAATCTATAAAATTAGCATGAGCTTCTTTTTGTAACTCGGTTATTATTTTTATGTCAGAATTTTTTATGGGCATAAAAGGATCTAGAACTGATTTATTATTTCCTTGTGTAATAATACGTCTTTCTATACCAATTTTTTTAATTGCTTCTTGCATTCCAAAGCCAGAGGATATTACGCCAATACTTCCTATAATAGAACTTTTTGAGGCATATATCTCATCCCCAATACACGCCAGCCAATATCCTCCTGATGCAGCTACATCCTCAACAAAACTATATACAGGTACAGATTTTTCTTTTGCTAAATTTATAATCCTTGCAGCTATAAATTCTGACTGTACTGGAGATCCACCAGGTGAGTTAATAATAAGACATACAGCCATAAGTTTTGGTTTGTTAAAAGTTGCTTCGATAGATTCGTTCAATGTTTCCAGTGTTAAACCATTTCTTCCCATGCCAACTTTTCCAATTACTCCCTGTAACCTCAGTACTGCCACTAAAGGTTTTTGTTTGCGAAATTTTGCTAAAGTTAGAAAATCAACTATGCAGCTTAATTTACTTTGCTTCTTTATTTTGCTCATCTAACTTCTCCTTTGGCTCTGCAGCAGCAGGAGGTTCTGCAGCATGAGTTGGTTTTTCTTCTAATTTTTTTGCGTCTTTATCTATTGTAGTCTCTATTCTCTGATTAAGAGAATTATCCTTATGGCTATTTTTAGGCACTGCTGGATTTCCTGGTATTTGAGATAATAAAATGCTTCTAACATTCTCATCATACCAATTTACATTACCAGTAAACATTCCAACAGCTTTGCCATCTGGATTAACCAAAATACTTGTTGGCATACCTGCTATTCTTAGCTCTTTGAATAACATATTTTTATAATCATGAAGCATTGCAAGATGTCTAAGATTATAACCATCATAGAATTTTTTTACTACTTCTATTCCGGCATAATCTTCTGAAATTGGTAATATTATAAATGGTAATTTTCGAAAGTCTTTTTGTAGCAAATCTAGATCTACCATTTCATTAACACAAGGAGAGCACCATGTTGCCCAAAAAACTAATAATATAGTTTTTCCTTCATATTCTTCTAGATAATGTTTTTTCCCATCTATATCAAAAACTGGAATATCATCAGCTATATTGAAAGATTCCAATTCTTCATATTTAAAAGATGATTCAGGTTCCTTTGCATAAGCAATATTAAAGCTTAGTAAGATAGAAATTATAAATATTATTCGTGTAAACATATAGCTTATATATTATAATGCTACAATAATAAACTATATAGACTTGTTTTCAATAGGTAATAGATATG
>CAZIGS010000196.1:0-2357 GCA_964538645.1 uncultured Rickettsiaceae bacterium | reverse complement strand
TATTGCCATCATATATATGCTAAGAGTATAATCATCAAACAAACTAGCAGCAATCGGCAGCATAAAATATCCGCAATTAGCATTTCCAGCAGAAAGCGCTAAGATATTACGAGTTTGATCTTGCCAATATATATTGAAAAAATAATAAGAGAATATGCAAAGCATGCTGGAGATAGTAAATGTGACAAAAGTAATGCCTATCGCAGACACTGAGAGATTAGCACTAGCCGGTATGCAAAAAAACACTATAGGAGAGATAAAATAAAATAGCAGAGATGCTATACTATCTCTTTCTACTTTAGCCCAGCGGCCTGCTAAATATCCTACTACTACATTGAGTAAAATCGCTACTATTTTAAAAAACACTAAACTAAATGTCGTCATATTGTTCCTTTCGTCATCCTCGGGCCCCTTTTTCTTCATCCTCGGGCCCAGAGCCGAGGACCCATTTACATAACATGGATCTCAGTTTTCTGCTAAGATGACACAAAAATCGATTGCGCCATATCGTGCTACCAAATCCTCGCAATGAGAGACATTTACTCCACGCCCTCATACAGCTCTATAAATCTATTGCCTCTTGCCTCAAAATCCTTGAACTGATCCAACGAGCTAGCCGCTGGAGCGAGAAGTATATTCGCTGACTTTTTTGAATGTTTCGCATCTTTTAAAGCTGCTTTGAATGATTCATCTAAATTATCAAATATTTCGTATGGAATTACATCCTTAATCTGTTGTTCAAATAAATATCTAGCATCTCCATATAAATATGCTTTCTTAATATTGGACTTTAATGACAAAAGAGACTCGACTCCACCAGCTTTCGCTACACCACCTGCAAGCCAATATATGTCTTTTAAAGAGGACAAAGATTTCGATGCGGCCTCTGCATTTGTAGCTTTGCTATCATTGTAGAAATCTATATTAAATTTCGACCCTAAAAACTGCATTCTATGGGGAAGCCCAACAAAACTACCCATACGGGATATAATGATTTCCGGCCTCATACCACATATAGAGGTTACAGCAAAACTTGCAGCAACATTCTCGTAATTATGCTCTCCTTGCAGGGATTTATTAGGAAGGAGAGTATATTCTCGCTTTGCCCCATTCATCCGATCATAAATTTTGCCATCTTTAACACAAACTCCGTCTTCTATAATTTCTTTTGTAGAAATAGGAACGAGTGTATGTGTGGATTTTAGCTCCTCATATATAGCTTTAGTAATAGGATTATCAATTCCGACTATGGCAATTTTTGCGTTTACAACCAAAGTCTTTTTTACATTCGTATAATTTTCGATAGTACCGTGACGATCCAAATGATCTGGCGTAACATTTAGTAATACTGCAATATCCGATTTGAAATCCCTAAGCAACTCAATTTGATATGACGATAATTCCAAGACATAACCATAGGCATGGTGGTCCATATTTAGCACTGCTTTTCCTATATTACCTCCAATATCCCATTTCTGATCTCCACCAGTAACAATATGGTGAATCAGGGATGTAGTAGTGCTTTTACCATTAGTGCCTGTAATCGCTATATAATACGCATCTGGCCTCGCTTTCCATAATACATCAACATCACCTATAAATGGAATCTCCAATTTTCTAGCAAGCTCTACTACTTGATGCGGTTTTGGAAGTATAGTAGGTACTCCTGGACTAATTATTATTTCATGAGCCTTCCGCCATATTTCTTCAGTAATTGGCACAAGAGCTGCCTCACCATATTTTTTTGCAAATTCTGCTCTATTACGCTCTGAATCATCATAGCAAATAGTCGAGACTCCAGCTTCTGTCAATGCTTTATAAGCAGATTCTCCGGTACGAGCTAGCCCAAATACACCAACTATTTTATCTTTTTCTTTTGCTAGTTTTATCATTATATTCTCTTTAAATAGTAATCCTCGTGCTTGACCCGAGGAACCATTATATGTATCATGGATCCTCGGGACCTTCCACGAGGATGACGTAGCGCAAACATCTATGACCAATTTCAGAATTATATCCGGCATTACCCCTTATAGTCAAGGGATAGAGATTATGGAGCAATATCTAAATGAAGTACTTGCAAATTCAGCACCAGAAACTATTCTTTTGCTAGAACATGAGGATGTTTATACTGCTGGTACAGGTTATAGACCCGATGAACTCAAAGATACGAACGATATTCCTGTTATCTATACAGGACGAGGCGGGAAATTTACATACCATGGACCTGGCCAGCGCATTATATATCCTATCCTAAACCTCACTCTACGTACAAAAGATATCAAAAAATATGTCAAAGATTTGGAGAATTGGATAATTGCCACTTTAGCTGAGTTTGGTATATCTGCTTTTATAAA
>CAZIGS010000195.1:0-2378 GCA_964538645.1 uncultured Rickettsiaceae bacterium | reverse complement strand
TTTCAACATCTAATTTACCGTTAGTAGGAACAAAAAAATGCTTAGGTTCTACTGAACCAGCGTTACGTAATAACGGAATAAGCTGCAAAGCTGGATTAGGTTGCACTACACCAACATTTCCACCCATTGGTAGAGCGGCAGCATCTGGGATACCATTATCTAATACAGGAGCTTCCCCTCCATTGTCGATTCTCTCTTTCACCAAATCGATAGCTCTCATACCCTGATCATTTAATTGATTCACTTTAACAAGTGGTAGATTTTCTGTATCTCTAAGCTGTAGCAGAGCCTGTATTACAGTATCCAAACCTAAACGAGCTGCTTCTATTAACAGACTATTACCCATTTCGAACAATGGAGCATTCCAATCTATTTTATGTGGCTGAGACCTATCAATCGATGCAATAGATGTAATTACATTAGAGAGGTTTAAATTAAACATAGTTTTTATGATTACGTCTTTAAACAACAAGTTTCCAGTAGAAGTTACCTGCATGAAATCCATAGATATAACTTTGTTTAGCGCAGTTATTTGATCTTGTACTGTAGCTAAAAAACCCATTATCTGTTCATCTGTTGAAGCCGAAACAAAAGCTTCAATTACACTACGACCATCTGGAAGTATTTGATTTAAGTCTATATTTATATTTGCTGGATCAGTAACATATCCTTGTATATTTCCTAATATTGCTTCTGCTGTCATTTTCTCGCTCTTATTATTCAATATTGAGGTATAATTATATGCAATATGTTAATATTTGTCAACTTATTTTCTTAAGGACCCACTCAAGCAGCAAGTGCAACGAAATGGTCTAGTGATCCATCCATAACGTCGAGTGACATAAGGCATTGTTAACTAAAGATAGACATTGATACCTCTTTATTAAAAAGCATGAGTATTGAATTGTATATCATGTCCAGCGCCTTTGAATACCGCTTAGTTTTCCGGTTGAATCGTGCTAGATAATGTCTGATTAGAGAGTTAAAGGATTCAACTAAAGCAGTCTCTTTCTTTGTAAAACAGTGTTTATCTGCAATTCTATATCTACCATACACTGCATAATGGTCAGAACATGATATCCCTATCTTGTATTTTTACTCAAGCCTTCTAGCCATATAATAATATGGCTCAAAATCTCTTGTAGCACTTACTTCGAAATCAACAACTTTATTCCGCACTCTGTCCACAGCAAGCCATACATAGACTGATTGCCTTTTTTTTGATAGTAAGTAAATAGTTCATCTAGCTCCAGTATCTGAATGTTTCTAGTATCTTCTGGTATCTCTGTCTCATTTAATTTCTTTCTCAAAATATTTGAGAATTTTCTAATCCATTTAATTATAAGAGGAGCAGGTACATCTTCTAACCTTGATATCGCTCTGATCCCTACGCTCTCAAGATACATCTTAATAACCTTGAGCTTCTTATGCATACTATATTTCTCTCTCTCATCCCGTTCGCAATACACCTTCCTACATTCTTTGCATCTGTATCTTTGTTTACCTCTCACAATCCCATTTTTTACTTTAGACTCACATCCACAGTGCTTACATATAATCATTTGCCACTCCAATCCTTTAAATGGTCAATGCTTAGTATAAATAATTATATTCTAAATGTCTATCTTTAGTTAACAATCCCTGACATAACAGTATAATTAATTTGACAACAATAGCTCCTGAGTTATAATTCTATCGTAATTCTTTAAGCCTCAAAGGTGATTAAATTCTTCAAACGAACTCTTATTGTAATAACAAGCCTTTTTTTGTTAGGTGTAGGTTGTGCTGCAGGCCTAATATATTATTACTCAAAAGATTTACCTGATTACACAACACTGAAACATTATCACCCACCAGCTGTAACAAGAATTTACTCTTCCGATGGAAAACTAATCGAAGAATATGCTAAAGAACATAGAGTTTTTGTTCCTATTTCTACCATACCGAAATCCCTTATAGAAGCATTTTTAGCTGCTGAAGACAGCCATTTTTATGAGCATCCCGGGATAGACATACCAGGGGTATTTAGAGCTGCTGTTGCAAATGTAGGAAGAATCCTCAAAGGCAAGCGTATGGAAGGCGCATCAACAATCACTCAACAAGTAGTGAAGAATTTTCTCCTCAACTCAGAACAATCTATCGCTAGAAAAGTCAAGGAAGCAATACTTGCTTATATGGTAACTAAAGCCCTTACAAAAGATCAAATATTGGAACTATATTTAAACCAAATTTATTTGGGCAAAGGCGCTTATGGTGTAGCCGCAGCCGCACAGGCTTATTTCAATAAATCAATAAATGAGCTTACATTAGCAGAATCAGCCTTTATCGCAGCTTTACCAAAAGCACCAGCAGCTTTTGACCCAGATAGGCGATATGAA
>CAZIGS010000194.1:0-2420 GCA_964538645.1 uncultured Rickettsiaceae bacterium | reverse complement strand
AGTTAAGTATTAGAGCTGGATCTACCCTAGAATCACAACATGCTACAACCATAATATGAGGATTCTGGCCCTTCTCAGCAAGATTCTGCATAATGGATTCATGTCCACTGGCATATTTCTTTCTAAATTCATGATAGCCTTGCAGCATTTTGTTAAAACTTTTTTCCATATTATGGGCTCCAAAAATTTTACCTATGTCGCTTGTATAAACTAGTTTTATGTATTTGTCCATTCTAATATGATTTTTGTGTATGATGTCGAAGTACAACAGTTGAGACGAACCTAATATTTCTATTATGGTGTTCTTATCTCTTCCTTTTGCACTTGCTGATTGAATGGGCGCCTTATAAAAAGTTGTTGTTTTTTTATTATTTTTATGGTATATTTAATTTTACTTAACTAATTAAAGATGTTAGAATATGTCACAACTAGCGTTAGCCGACTCAAAATACTTAGATCTCTCAGCAATTAATATTACAGAGTCAAATTTAACAGAAGGGGAATTAATAATGAGAATTTTTACTGCTCATTTTAAAAGCTCAGGCTCTTTGGCTTATATATTAGCTGATCTCAAAATAAAAGAATATTGGGCATTAGTTCAAAAAAATGGAAAGGATTTTGCTGATAATGCATATAATATTGTGAATGTTAAACAGCAATATTTTGAGTCCCAAATTTTACGTGAAATTAATGACTTAAAACCTGCAGATTGTACTTTTCCTCTTATAATAGAGCCAGATAGTGTAATGAATATTCCAAATCTATATAATGAATTTACATGGACTCTAAATGTTTTTGCTAATCAATTTAGCAAAGGCAAAAATAGTTGGAAAGCAGTCTATAAAAATTTGGCCATTCA
This sequence comes from uncultured Rickettsiaceae bacterium, assembly GCA_964538645.1. Lineage (GTDB taxonomy): Bacteria > Pseudomonadota > Alphaproteobacteria > Rickettsiales > Rickettsiaceae > JAYUHP01. The sequence continues at coordinate 1,561 of CAZIGS010000194.1, read as the reverse complement.
TAGAAAAATTACTCAAAAAACAAATCTAGAGATGGCAGATCGAGCTTTCGGAATAGATAAGGCAAGAATTGAATATTTGGGAATGCAAGAAAGTGCTAGGGAACAAGCAGAGCTTGCTATGAGAGAAATGCAGCGCGCAGCAGATCTCAAAGCTCAAAATGATGCTAAAATTCATAAGTTAGTAGACGAATATAGAGGCATTAAATATGAGGAGATACAAAAGGAAATGGCTGCGTTAGAAGCTCATGTAAAGCAACAACTAGCTAAATTAATATTAGAAAGCAGAGGGGATTATGAAGCAGTTGTAAAAGACATTGGTAAATTTTTAAATACAACTAAATGTCAAGTAGAACAAGTTGGAGTTGGAGCAAAATATCAGGTATTGGTTCATGTAGAAATAATATCAAGCAATGAAATCTTAAAAGCTGCATATCCTAATATTCCACTTAAAATGACAGTAGCAATATCTACTGACATAGCTCAGATAACTAGTTTCGGTATCCAAGGAAGTGATCATAAAGTAAGTTTGGCAGGGAGTGTTTATAAACTTTCTAAGGCTAATATTAGTAATATGAACCTAACTAGTGAAGTTTCTATGAGAGACTTACAAGCTTTGGGAGGTGATTTTGTTAGAGCCTTAGAAGAAGGACAAACTCAAGGACCAGCTGCAGCTGCTGATGCTATACCACAAGCTCCTCAAGCAGCCGCTTTGAGTGATAGGTCATATAATGGAGAGCCTATTGCCCCAAATTCTCACGCAGCCACTAATGTAGCAGACCATAATCCATATGCTGATGCTAAAATATATAAAATGAATACAAGTGCACAAGTTAGCGGGTGTGTTGTAGCAGCTCATCCTGATGCAGACGCAATAGGAATGCAGCAGGCAGCAGCAGCTATAAAAGATATGCCAGTTATTATGAAAGCTATGAAAAAGTTCCATGATAATAAAACAAATCATCCAACAGCAAATTACTACTATGATTTTAATAACGAAAATTATACTGAAGAAGAACTAAGTGCAGTAAGAAATGCCATGGAAGCAATGAAAGTAAAAATTGATAAAATTGAATGTGGTAATAGTGCTACTGATCTTGTTGATAGTTATATAAAATATGCTGCATTTAAATTAGCTATTTATATGAAAGTAGGTCTTGATACATCTAAGGGTCTTGTTCATGAGCTATTAGAGAATATTGCAACAGCTACTGGAGATAGCGAACAGACAATATTATTAAAGATAAATGTACAAATATTACAATTAGAAAAATTTAATACTATTAAAAAATTGTTAACAGAGTATGTTGAAAATTTTGATTCTATAGAGGAATATCCAGCTACTATTGCCTCTGTTCTAGACATTAAAGGAGAAGATGGAATCGTAAAATATACAGGTTCATTTAAATCAGAGGCAGCAATATTGAGCTCTATGCCAGATGATGATGTTACATTCTTGGGTGGTTCTCATCCATCAGTGGATGATCTGTCATAAATAACCTGAGCTTTATGTAAGAAAACTATCAAAGCTGATTGTTATAGGCTTTGACCACATTCGTCATCC
>CAZIGS010000193.1:0-2437 GCA_964538645.1 uncultured Rickettsiaceae bacterium | reverse complement strand
GTTGCTCTAACCAGCTGAGCTACCCCGCCAAGAGAAAAAACAATCGTCATCCTCGTTCTTGACCTGAGGACCTCAAAATAAAGAATGTCTCGTAATGTCAAGTTTTACTAGTGTGACGAAGAAAGAATCTGTCCTCGTGTCAAGCACGAGGATGACACCATAATTAAGGCAAGAATTGGTAGCGGGGGAGGGACTTGAACCCCCGACCCACGGATTATGATTCCGTTGCTCTAACCAGCTGAGCTACCCCGCCAAGAGAAAAAACAATCGTCATCCTCGGGCTTGACCCGAGGACCTAAAAATAAAGAATGTCTCGTAATGTCAAGTTTTACTAGTGTGACGAAGAAAGAATGTGTCCTCGTGTCAAGCACGAGGATGACGCCATCATTAACGTTTAGAGAATTGTGTACTTCTACGTGCTCCGTGCTTACCGTATTTTTTACGTTCAACAACTCTTGAGTCACGAGTTAGTAGTCCACCAGCTTTGAGTTCTCCATGGAAATTAGGATCGAAATTATCTAAAGCTCTAGATACACCGTGACGAATTGCGCCAGCTTGGCCAGACAGTCCGCCGCCCTTAACAGTACAAATTACGTCAAACTGACCTAATGTTTTTGTAACAGTAAATGGCTGAGATAAGAGTCTGCGATGTGTATCTCTAGCAAAATACTGTTCTAGTTCTTTATGATTAACAATAATTTTCCCAGATCCAGATTTAATCCATACTCTTGCTACAGAATTTTTTCTTCTGCCAGTACCATAAGCGCGTCCAGCAGCATCTTTAGTTGCTTTTTTCTTTGGAGCTGCTTCTGAAGCTGTTCCAGGAGCTATATCGCTTAATTGTTTCACTATTGTTGTATTTATCTTTAAGTTAGCCATATATATTACTTCTTATTCTTGATGTTTTTACTTCCGAAATCATATAGAGTTGGTTTTTGACCAGCATGAGGGTGAGTTTCGCCTGGGTAAACATAAAGGTTAGATAATTGTTGTCTACCTAAAGGTCCCCTTGTCAACATACGTCCTACAGCTAGTTTCAATACTCTTTCAGGATGTTTTCCTGCTAATATTTTACCAGCAGTAGTTTCCTTAATTCCACCAACAAAACCTGTATGGCGGTAGTAAATTTTACCATCTTTCGTAGCAGCTTTATTACCTGTAAGGCTTACTTTACCAGCGTTGATAACGACGATATTGTCACCACAATCCATATGTGGAGTAAATGTAGGTTTATGTTTGCCACGCAAAATACTTGCTATTTGAGATGCCAAGCGCCCCACTACAAGGTTTGATGCATCGATAATAAGCCACTCTTTTTTAATGTCTGTTGGCTTAGCTGAATAAGTTCTCACGGCTCTACTCTATTATTATTTAGTTTCAAAACGAGTCAATTATATATCATCAAATGATACCTGCTGTCAAGTTATAACTTACAACTTATTATTTCAAGGCCATTCAGCAACATGTCCTGTAGCTCCTAATCCTTGTGTTTCAACACAATCCCAAAATATATTATGCTCATCACCTTCTCCTGATATAGTTACTCCAATTTTATCTAGAAAAGTAAAATTAGCTGCAGTAATTTCGCCTGCGAATACAGGTACTTTATGTATATCATCAGGTGTATTAGACATCATAAATTCAAAAAGCATTTTTAGGTTGCTTAAGTTTGCAAAATGATCCCGTAAGAAATACAAAGTATTTTTAGTGACAAATACTACATTTAGTCTATTGACATAATGTACACAGTATATAATTATTGAGTTAAATAAAGCAGTTTAAAATTAAGGATAGTTATATTGGCTCAAACTAGAGTCATGGAGATGGGTTTTTTCAAGCTTAAGACTTGTTTCTTGATGTTCCTATGCAATGAGGATTATTTTACTTTCACCAAAATATGCTTCTTCTTGCCTGCAGACAGCTTGATTCCTTCTCCAGTAATATAAGAGGAATTAACAAGCATATTCTCATCTTCTATTTTTGTATCATTTACTCTAGCACCGCCACCGCGGATTAGTTTTCGTGCTTCTGATTTAGATTCAGCCAATCCTGTGCTAAAAAATAATTCATAGCATGGTATTCCTTTAGAAAGTTCGTGTAAATCTACCTCGTGCACAGCTATATCACCTCCAATGCCACCTTGTTCGAAAACGAGCTTGGCTGTGTCTAGCGCTGAATCTGCAGCTGTTTCTCCATGACAAAGGGAGGTTAGCCTATGAGCTAGTTTTTTCTTTGATTCATTGATGCTTATTTCAGCAAGCTTTGTAAATTCTGATAATTCTTCAGAATTCCATTCAGTATATAATTTTGCGAAACGCACTACGTCCGCATCTTCAGTATTTCGCCAATATTGGAAATAGTCATATGGTGATAGCATATCTTCATCAATCCAAACAGCGCCACCTATTGATTTTCCCATTTTTACACCGGAAGAAGT
>CAZIGS010000192.1:0-2454 GCA_964538645.1 uncultured Rickettsiaceae bacterium | reverse complement strand
AAGGCTACAGAAAACAAACTAGACCAAAAAGTAAGTGAGCTTAAGTCCTTACAAAATCAGGTTTCTGAGCTTATGAAAGGTTACGACGAAAAAGAGAATATAAAATATCTTAGTCTTGTGAAAATTTACGAAAATATGAAACCTCGCGAAGCAGCAAAGATTTTTGATGAGCTCGATATGAATATGTTGGTTGCAATCGTTACCCGAATGAAAGAAGTCCGCTCCGCTCCTATTATAGCAGCTATGAATCCTTCAAAGGCAAAGGAGCTGTCCATAGAGCTTACTAAGCATCAGAGCCTAGATCAGTAAAATAATTTCTCTATATTTATTGACAGCTAATTGCATAGTTTGTATAAATAACTATATGACAAATGCAACCTGAGAAGTTATTATGAATGCTGTAGAAGTAAACTTAAAGGAATTTACAAAAACTACTTTTAAACCAAAAAAATACGACCATCAGAAAGCAGAAAAAGCTTTGAAGGAAGCGCGACGAATACTAAAAGCATATGATGATAAACATGTTAGATTTTCACTTGTTGATGAGTTAATAGCTACTCGACGCGCAGAGGCAGCACGTGAATAAGAGGTGTGTTCTTGATGCATCTGCTGTGTTAGCATGCATTCGTGAAGAACCCGGAGCAGACGTAGTACAGAAGTTATTAGAATTTTCAGCAATCTAGTGTTAATCTCGCTGAATCTTTAAATTCATTACAACGTCAAAATATGACATTAGAAAAAGCTTGTCATATAATTTCTGATTTGGTACCAAATATTATGTCTTTTGATATTTACCAAGCTAAGTTAGTAGCAAAACTACAGCCGAGCGTTAAACATACAGGGTTGTCTTTAGGAGATCGTTCATGTATTTCACTTGGAATGATATTAAATGCACCAATATATACTGCAGATAAAATATGGGCGAAGCTACAATTAGATGGTGTGGAAATTAAATTAATTCGATAGCATAATCATGCCCCTATTACTCACATTATTAATCGGATGGATTCTCTTTGGAATCGAAATGGATATGTTCGTTCCAAGCTTTCCAGAGCTGCAGGATGTTTTCCATCTTTCACCTTTCATGGTAGAACTAACTTTAGCATCCAACTTCATCGGACATTGTATTGCATGCATAATAATAGGTAGTTTAGGCGATAAATATAGCTATAGGCCTGTGATTTTAATAGGGATAATATTATTTGTTATAGGAAGTGTATCTTGCGCTTTTGCTACTGAATATTATATTTTAATATTAGGAAGATTCTTACAAGGGATTGGAATAGCAGGAACCACGACTCTTTCTTATCTTGTTCTAACTAATATTTATTCAGTAAAAAAACAACAAGAGATTTTAGGATTGCTGAATGGAGTCATTACTGTGGCAATGGCGTTTGCCCCTGTTGTAGGCAGTTATATTGCTCTATTTTTCCATTGGAGAGGCAATTTTTTAGCGCTTCTAATAATGGGTGTTATAAACTTAATATTCAGCTATATATATATTCCAGACAACAAACCTAATTCCTCAACTGCATTATCATTCAAGGAATATAGTGTAGTTTTACAATCCAAAAAAACATTATATTACATACTAACAATTTGTTTTTCTGTAACTCCATATTGGATTTTCATAGGCCTATCTCCAATTCTTTACATGAATGATTTGGGAGTTACATTATATGAGTTTGGATTCTATCAAGGCTCAATGGCAGCTTTATTTGCAATAACTAGCTTCAGGAATGGGTTTTTTATTCGCAAATTTGGAACACGTAAATATACTTACTTTGGAATATTTATGGCAGTTTCATTCATAGTCTTATGTAGCATTGCAATAATATTGAAAATCACTACTCCTCTTATTATTACTATTCTCATGAATATTTTAGCTCTCTCAATAATAATCCCCTCCAATGTTTTATATCCTCTAATGTTTGAAGCGCTACCAGCAGCAAAAGGTAAAACTTCAGCAATACTCACATCAATTCGTATGATTGTGATTGCTTGTGGTGTACAATTAGTGGGGTATTTTTATGACGGTACTTTTATGGCTCTTGGTCTAGTTATAATAGCTTGCACAATCGCCATGCTTTGGTTTATGTATAAGTTGTTGATAGTGGAAAGGGAGATTGAAAAGCTAGGCTAAAGTGCATCTGATACCAACCTGGGACTTCCGATATCGTCATTGCGAGGAAAGCCGAAGGCTTGACGTGGCAATCCATGATTATAAAAATCTATGAATTTTATAATCTATTGTTCCTAGAAGGAATAATATTCTGTATTTATCTTACACACTGTAAATAGTTACTTGCGATGGCGAACTTTCTTTATTGCACCTCGCTATCATTAGACGTGGATTGCCACGTCGCCATAAATGGCTCCTCGCAATGACGAGATCTAGCCTAATAGGTGCGCAGCGCATCAACGAAGTGCGACAACGCGTGGGAATTAAAAATG
>CAZIGS010000191.1:0-2484 GCA_964538645.1 uncultured Rickettsiaceae bacterium | reverse complement strand
CTAACCTTCCTACTTTATTCACAACAGGTACTATTGTTAAAGCATATTGTTTAAAAATATATGAAAGCTGATCTAAATCTGTATGAGTGTCGGCTATTTTTAAATCTTTATCCATCACGCTGCTAACCTGAATATTATGAGCGTGTTTTAAAAGTGAAGATAACTGTATTTGTCCAATAGGTTTTTGTTTATTATCTACAACCAATGCAGCATAAAAATCATGCGTCAGAGATTTACGTCTTATAGCATCTATAGATTGACCTATAGTCCAATGCTCTTGTAGCATGATAAAATCTTTCTCCATCACACGACCAGCAGCATTGTCGGGATAGGTAAACCCCTCTAAAATCTGTTGCTTTTTATCTCTACCAAGATTGGAGAGAATTTCATCTTTTACATCATCTTCAAAATCATGAATAACTTCTATTGCTTCTTCAATATCCAACAAATTTACAAAATAGGCAAATTTTTTCGTGCCTAAAATATCCGTTAAACGCTGCTTCGCTCCAGCGCTGAGTGATACTAAAGCAGCCTCTTTAAAATCATTTTCTAATAAAGCTAATATTTGTTCTTGAGTATCATACCCAGTATTTTCAATAAAAGTGGCTAGATCTGCGTGGTGCAAAGAGAGAAGGATTTCCCTTGCCTCCTTAAATGATTCAATCTCAATTAATTGATTTATGTGATCAAAAGTCGACTGTAAATTCTCGTGAAATACAGAAGAGATATATGTATTTGTGTTGGTATTTGGGTTTATATCTCTACTCATTGATATAGCTCCTGAATTCTATGAAAATCTTTATAAGCACGCTATAGTTTGTAGACCCATATAGCCCGACTTAGCATAAAAATGCTAACGCAGGACAATCTCAGTTACTTAAGCACCATGACTTAACCTAAGCGTAGTCTCTTGACAAAACCTGGTGCGGCCGAGAAGATTTGAACTTCCACTCGATTAAGAACAGCGACCTCAACGCTGCGCGTCTACCATTCCGCCACGGCCGCTTATGTTTAGTTTACGCTTAAGTAAGGTATCATATCAAAAACTTGAGAAATGAGCAATTAAAACTTCATGAATTGAAGCATTTTCTATTAGGCAAAAAATATTTTAGATTTTATAGCGTTTATCAACTCTAAGTCTTGATCACTGAGTCTGCATTACACACAAAAAGCTTATTTGTTTAATATCCTAGGTCCTAAAATCCCAACATTCTACAATAACACCAATATACCGGCATTGCCAATTAACCAAAATAGTATTTTTTTATTTACCATCTATAGAGATATGCACAAAACCACTTATTTCTTGCATCATACGGCTGTAGCCTGTATAATGTCCGTTCGTTCACCGTTAACTCACGGAGCAAAATTCTAATGAAACTTTGGCAAAAAGTTATTCTGGGCATGATAGGTGGTATAATATTTGGCATATATGCACCTAAAGAATATGCCTTATCCATAAAGCCTATAGGCGACATATTTTTATCTTTGATCAAAATGGTAATATTACCACTGGTATTTTTTTCACTCGTATCAGGCATGACAAGCATGAGTGACCCCACATCACTTGGCAGAATAGGAATTAAGGCTACAATAGCATTTTTAGCAACCACTATTTTTGCAGTGTTATTTGGTATAAGCGTAGCAGTACTACTCGAACCAGGTGTGGGTACAGTTCTAGATTTCGGTAAAATAGACCCTCTGAAGGCAGCTACAGAGTTTAATTTTATAGAATTTTTGATAGGAATAGTTCCAACCAATGCTATTGGCGCTTTTGTGGATAACAATACTTTGCAAGTTGTCTTTTTTGCAGTATTTACCGGTTACACAATGAATAAAATGGGAAATGCCGCTGGAGAGATGCGAGTATTTACTCACGCAGCTTCTAAAATGTTCATCAAAATGATCTCATTCATCATAGAATTATCACCATACGCAGCTTTTGCACTAATAGCTTATGTAGTCAGTACACATGGTTTAGAAGCTCTTCTTAGTCTATCTAACTTAGTAGTAGCAGTTGTAATTGCTATGATAATGCAATATATAATTTTCGGATTGATGATATTAGTATTCTGCAGAATGTCTCCTATACCGTTTTACAAGAAAAGCATAGATTACCAACTAATAGCTATATCTTCGAGCAGTAGCAAAGCATCTTTGCCTACTACAATGAATGTTTGTAGAAATAATCTTGGCATATCAGAATCATCTACTTCTTTTGTACTTCCATTGGGAGCAGCAACTAATATGAATGGCTTCGCTATTAATTTAAGCCTCACATCTATATTTTTCGCACAATCTCTTGGTGTAACACTAGGTCTCCATGATTATATGATGATAATATTAACATCCACTCTTGGATCTATAGGTGGCGCTGGAATCCCTGGCGCATCCCTAATAATGCTACCGGTTGTATTAACTTCCGTTAACCTACCAATAGAAGGCGTAGCTATCTTAGCTGGCATAGATAGGGTTCTCGACATG
>CAZIGS010000190.1:0-2486 GCA_964538645.1 uncultured Rickettsiaceae bacterium | reverse complement strand
AATAACTATACCATGATGTATATTTAATGCTCTCCTATTAATATCACCTCCAGTAGGGCGTCTTAAATCAATAAATTCCTCAATTTCTGGATGGTCTATTGGTAGATATACTGCTGCACTGCCACGTCGTAATGATCCTTGTGAGATAGCCAATGTCATAGAATCTTGTACTTTGATGAAAGGTATAATACCAGAAGTTTTGCCATTACCACGTACTGGTTCATTTATAGAACGTACATTTCCCCAATAGCTTCCTATACCACCACCACGTGCTGCTAGCCATACATTTTCTGTCCATAATCCTACAATACCTTCTAGACTATCATCTGTTTCATTTAGGAAACATGATATAGGGAGACCTCGATTTGTTCCACCATTGCTGAGTATTGGTGTTGCAGGCATAAACCACATTTTGCTGATATAATCATAGAGTCTTTGAGCGTGCTTTTCATCATCTGCATAGAATTTTGCTACTCTAGCAAATAATTCTTGGTGACTCTCATTTTCTAATAGGTACCTATCTTTAAGCACTGCTTTTCCAAAAACTGTTAATAGATCATCTCTAGATTCGTCTATCTTAACATTAATTTCTTTGGTCTTAGTTCCCATATTAAATTCCCTAGTTTTAAAAATTACATTCTAACAAGTGTAATGATTGGGATGGAAACTAGCAATAAATAAATATGCACATATGGTAGTTTTTTTGCTTGACATACTATATGTAGTAAGAAGTCGAGCTAAGAATTTGTATTTTGCTAATCCAAGCAGCATATGAATGTGCTGTTGCAAAATCGCATGTAATATATGTAGTTGTTTAGAAGAATTTGTCATCACAAGAAGCTATAGCAGAGCATGTTCAGAGGGCTTACACGGAATACATCTTGTCACACAACAATGTCTTCCACAATAATAATCTTCAAACAAAATCTCTCATATGAATAGCACTTCTCATAGCTTCTATAAGCTTGCCCATCATAAGATTTATCACGATAAATAATATAAGAAACATGACAAAAATTTGTGCAGGTGTCACAACGAAAAACACCTGTAGATTGGGCATGAGTCTTGAAAGTACACCATTGCTGATTAAAAAAGCTAGGCTTACTGCAATAAAAGGGGAGGAGAGTTTAAATGCCAAGAAAAAACTTTGGTTGACGGTTTGAGTAATAAATTGAGTCAAATCACCTAAATTAGGAAAAGCACCTACTGCAAATATAGAGTAACTATCAATTACAGCTTCAAAAAAAAGATAATGTGTGTCTGTAACAAAAATCATTACATATCCTAATATAAGAAAAAAGTTACTCATAAGTGATTTTTGTTCATTATGAGTAGGGTCAAAAAACATAGCGGCACTAAGGCCTGACTGCATCGAAACTATTGATCCTACTACGTCAATTGCAGAAAAACATATTTTTGCGCTTAGGCTTATGATGATGCCAATCATTATTTCTAACATAAGGCATATTAAATACTCGCCTGTGTTTATATGAGATTTAGGGATATATTCTTGTAAAACGGGATATAGTACTACACAAGTTACCAAGGCTATAGCAAGCCTGCCATTCATAAAAACATAGTGAGTGCTTATTCCTGGAAATTGCGATAAGGCAGAGCCAAGCCTAGCAAATATAAGAGACATAGCCATAATAATCTCAGCTGATGCTTCTTGTAACATGTTATAACAACCTATTGCGAAGTGAGAGGAATTTTTGCTCTAAGACAGAAATCTTTTCTATTATATTTTTAGAATTAACAATTTTTGTCTGTTTTTCTTTTGATATTTGAGGTTTTTCTTCAGCAAAAAAACTATATTGTTTTTGTCCAGAATTTACAGTGGTTATATTGCCTATTTTATTACGCAAGATCTCTATATTTTCTTGGGAATAATATCTTCTACCTCGTATCTTACGTATCTTAAGCCTAGCTATTATTTTTTCAAAATATCTCAAAGATGGTTGTGAGATATTTAAAAGATCTGCTACTTCACTAATTGTGTAATATTTAGTTTGTTGCATTAATTCGCTCTTTTATAGTTCTTGAAGGTATAAAACGTATAATTTTCCTAGCAGATATAATTATTTTTTCTTTTTTTTTCATATTCATTCCTGGGCGGGGGTTTTTTTTATGTATCTCAAAACTCCCAATACTAGGTATATTAATTTTCGAATCTTCTATAATTATTTTCACTAGCTCAGAAAAAATCGAAGAAGTAAAATGCTCAGCAAAATTTTTTGAAAACCCAAAATTGTTACAAATATTATCTGCTATCATAGATTTTGTAATTGTTGTCATGTCTTTTTTCCATGTTTTTACCTCATTGCGAGGGGTTCCGTAGATTCTCTGCCATTCGTTTTGCAATGACTTTTTAAATCTTGAATTCATCACCTAAATATAGCTTCTTGACATCATATGATGACACTACTTCGGTTGGTACTCCTTCCATTAGAACAGATCCATCATATATAATATATGCTCTATCTACT
>CAZIGS010000189.1:0-2503 GCA_964538645.1 uncultured Rickettsiaceae bacterium | reverse complement strand
TCGGAAAAGCATCTCTCTCCTACAATTCTAATACCTAATCTAGAAGCACCATATATACTCAACTCTCCTAACATAGCTTCAGTAATTGCATAAAGCTTAGCTGCAGCTTGAGCTAGGTAAATATCATGTTTGGATACTATAGTATTACTAGAAGTAGAAGAAACAATCTGAGGAATATTATTTAAATATACACCCATACCTTTTGTAACAATTGATATATATATAATGTTGACAAATTTCTCATGTAAGCGATTTTTCTTTGCCCATACATCATGCAAATCCGCTGAAAATTTATTGCTATAGGTTAATGTGTCATCTATATTTTGCTTACGCCTAATAGTATGTACCCAACACGCAGTATCATCAGTATTAATATACTTAGCCAAAGATCTCCTTACATCTCCTGTAAGTTCATTCAAATTAGTAACCATAGTATCCGATGACATCCCAGAAATTTCTATGGTTTGAATTAATTCTCCATTCTTAGTGAGCAAAGTTGATGTGTCATAATGACAGGCTAAAGGAATATATTCTTCTGCCCTCTCATTATATAGATTTTTATCTGATTTTCGCTGACTATTACCTGCGGCCATATTTCTAAATCTTATTATCCCCAGTACATGGTAAAGCAGTACTGAATTTATTGAAACTTTATACATATTTTGGCATGGATAATATTTCCGATTGTTACGGGAATGTTACTATCATGCTTATTCTACCCTATCTAGGTAGTTCATTTAGCTCACTTTTCTTCTTTAGCATCTGCATTAGGTTTTAAACCTCCACGAGCGCCTGAAGCACCTTCACCAGATTTAGTTGAGCCTTCAGCACCAGATCTTTGTGGGTTTTTATAACCACTATACACCTGCTGACCAAAATCTTTTGTCGCAGCACTAGCTTTTCCAATCACAGCTCTCGCAGGAGCTTTAAGTTGATCAGCTATTGCTTTAGTAGGATTCGAAGCATTTTGAGCGGCACCAGCTTTTCTAGCAGGAGCTACGTTAGTAAGAGAGGCAACAAGGTTAGTTACATATTCTATCAATCCGTTGGATAACTGGGCATATATCTTAAACATTAGCACCGCTCCTGCAACCGTACTCAATTCTCCACCTGTACTAACGAAAGGACAAGTCATCTCCATCATCACTAAAGCAGCAGTATAGAAAGGTATACCAGGTAAAAATGGCAAGTCAAACCTTAGCCTAAAATTGATCCCTAAAGAACTTAGGTCCAAATCTATATTAATTGTTATTAGCCAGTTCCAACATGCTTGCATAACAGCTTCTGAAAATTGATTGACCATTAGCTTATCAATCAACAAGAAGAATATTAACAATACAGTTGGCTGTATCATATAATTAAGCAATAACGACATCCAGTTATCAAACATACTTCTTGTACGCTCAAATAACATACATACAAGGAATATAGGAGCCAAAGAGATAAGTATACACATAGACAAAAATGCCATTATATAACATATAACTACTTCTACTACTGCACTAAGGTACGAGAAAATAGCCTCTATCATTAAAAGCGCAAGATATGTCATTCCATTTTGAATTTGCAACAATTCTACACCTAGTATTTGCCATACTTTAGGATTCGTATATTTATCAAAAATTATGTCCACAAAACCGAAAAGATTACCAACACTACTTGTTACGCCCATTACATTAGAGGCCAAATAACCCATACCACCTAAAAATAGGTTGAAGACATTTTCATTGAAAAATCTCCAGCTTGAATCAGAGAACATGGCAAATACTACAGCTAATTTTATTACTCTGTTTATTACATCAATAACTGTGACCTGTATCTTACCAGCAAGAAAAGAGAGTCCATAAATTATAATGTACAAACTCAGCAAAATCCTTACTGTTAGCTGCCATTGGGGATCTGCCGCTATACCTGAGTAAAATAAAGCCGCAGTATCTCTCATCATATCCATAATTGGTAGAGCTACACTGTTATATAATATATCAGATAAAAAAGTACTCCCAGTATAATAGGCATAAGATACATTAATTCTACCACCAACTTCAGTATGCGGGTTAATCACCCTCAGCCATAAATTTCCACTTATTGGAGCATTTGTACTAAACTCCTGTGATGTAACAGCTGTGCCAGGGGTTGTATTTGAAGGAGCAGCTGAACCTGATGGCAGTACTTTATATTCAAGTGCAATATCATTTTGTTGTTTAAGTCTACCATTGTGATCTACACTCCCTATATCAACCATCATTATATAACGACCTAAATGCAAATATTTTGACAACCCAGAAGAGTACATATCATCTGTAACTAAATATGATGCAACGGATGCTACTGTGGGCCCATAATTAGCCCGCCAAGTCGTCATATCTTGAGACAAATTTAAAAACATATTATTGATTGGTATAGAAGTAAGAAAATCTAAATCACCACTACCATCTGCTTTATAATAAAAGAAATCTTTTCCTGTCAAATCAGAATGGATGAAAGATGTATAAGTATCCTTCAG
>CAZIGS010000188.1:0-2531 GCA_964538645.1 uncultured Rickettsiaceae bacterium | reverse complement strand
GTACATCTGCTGAAGATGCAAAAAAACGTCTAGAAACAAAGCGTAAGGCTCCAATACAACTTATTGGCGGTAAAGGTGGTGGGGGAAGAGATGGTAAAAAATCTATCGCTGAAGAGCAGCAATCTTCCGATTTCAAAAAACGCGGTGATTTGAATTATGTTTTAGGACAAGGGAAGATTATAGAAGTGATTACAGAAACTGCTATTAACAGTGATTTTCCTGGTGAAGTAAAAGCTATAGTAACTAGAGATGTATATTCAGAAAGTGGAAAAACAATATTGATACCTAAAGGCACTAGTGTATTTGGTACTTTTTCTACTAGTGTAAGTGGTGGATATGGTCGTATAAATATTAAGTGGACCAGAATAGATCTCGATAGTGGATATACATTGAATTTGGTTGGAGAAGCAGTGGATAATTTAGGTCGTGTTGGTGTGCAAGGTGTAGTGGATAATAAATATACTGAGCAAATGACAAATGCAGTGCTTACATCTGCCTTTAATATAGGGGTTGCAGCTGGTTTGGATACAATTGTTCCTCCAGTGCAGACTACACAATCATCTGCTAATTCAACTGTTGCTAATAACATGCAAAATGCAGCTTTGGCTATTTTTAATGACCAAACGATTACAGATGAAAATACAAAAATTAATAATATATGTTCAACTACTCAAGGTATGATACCAGATAAAACATCTTCTTCTTATACATCTCTTGTTCAGGCTTGTACTAATGCTATAGGTTCTGTAAATGCGCAGCCAGGTCAAAGACTTACCTCTGTGATGAGTTCTGTAACTTCAGCAGCTACTTCTTTGGTTACTGCGACAGCAGCAGCTACTGTACCTACTCAAAAACAAGTAGCATCTCAGCAGGCATTTAAAGATTTATCAACTACCATGAAAGGTATGATGAAGCAACAAACATTTACACCTACTACTACAGTTGATCAAGGTCATCAGATTAAAATTTATGTAAGTAAAGATTATTTATTTCCAAAAGACGCGGTTATTAAATCTAAGGTACTTCAGTGAGTTATGCAGCGTTAGAAACATACTTAAATCCTTTTAAGGCCCTATTCGCAGAGGAGGGGGTGAATGAGATAATGGTGAATAAACCTGGTGAAGCTTGGGTTGAGAAGCGTGGTGACCAAAGGTTGGAAGTTATACCCGCAATAGATTTTGAACATTTAATGGGTCTAGGAAGACTAGTGGCTCAATCTACAGAACAAACAGTATCAGAAGAAAAGCCTTTATTATCTGCTACATTACCTAATGGATATCGTATACAAGTTGTATTCCCTCCAGCATGTGAGCCTGGTTCAGTTGCTATGGCTATTAGAAAGGGTAGTGGTATGCAATTGACATTAGAAGATTATGATAAAATGGGCGCATTTACCAGTACTACAACTGAGGAAGTGGAAGATCCTAATAATAAAATTCTATCTGAGTATCTAAAGAATAATAAAATGAGAGAATTTTTAGATCATGCTATAAAATGCAAGAAAAACATCATTATTAGTGGTGGTACTTCTACTGGTAAAACAACATTTACTAATGCAGCTCTTCTTTCTATACCTAACGAAGAAAGGCTTATTACAGTAGAAGATGCTAGAGAAGTCCAATTGCCTCGTCATCCTAATAGAGTACATCTACTTGCTTCGAAAGGTGGGCAAGGACGAGCGAAAGTTACCACTCAAGAATTGATAGAAGCTTGTCTTAGGCTTCGTCCTGATAGAATCATTGTCGGAGAACTTCGAGGTGCTGAGGCTTTCAGTTTTCTTAGGGCTATTAACACAGGTCACCCTGGGTCAATCTCTACATTGCATGCTGATACTCCAACTATGGCACTTGAGCAGTTGAAGCTTATGGTAATGCAGGCAGGTCTTGGTATGCCACCAGATGAAATTAAGAAATATATTTATGCGGTGATAGATATAGTGGTCCAATTAAAGAGAGGCGGGGGAGGAAAGAGGTATATTTCCGAAGTGTATTTCAAAGGCAATAATGTGGAGGGGGCGTAAGATGGATGATGGCTTTATAAGAATTCTAAGAAATTTTGGCATTAAAGCATTTATGCATCTTCTAGGGCTTGGAGTCTTATTATGGATTATAGGCGCAATAATGTCCTATTTCACAAATCAAATGTCTTTGATAGGATTAAATTTTAACCCAATATTCATATTTCAACAATGGACAGTATGGATGTACCAATCTTGGTCAGCACTTTCTTGGGATGCATATGATTGGTTAAAACTTAAATTGGTGCTTTGTGTCGTTATGCCATTCATAGCATCATCTATATTCTATGTTATGAATTTTGATAAAATCAAAGAATGGGACCCTATAAAACCTAAAGAGAAAGTCTTTGGTAATGCCTCATGGGCTACTCAATCCGATATAAGGAAAGCAAAGCTTCGTTGTAAAGAAGGGATGCTTCTAGGGGTTGATAGTGGTGGCTATTTTGTTGCTGATGGTTTTCAGCACGCTTTGCTATTTGCTCCTACTGGTTCTGGTAAAGGTGTGGGTTTTGTA
>CAZIGS010000187.1:0-2577 GCA_964538645.1 uncultured Rickettsiaceae bacterium | reverse complement strand
CATCTCCAAATGACATTAGAAGCACTACAGCTTCATCAAATCCAACCACTTCACACATTATTCTAAGATTTTTATCAAGAGAATATACTAAAGCCCTAGTACCTATACTCACAAAATCTGC
This sequence comes from uncultured Rickettsiaceae bacterium, assembly GCA_964538645.1. Classification (GTDB taxonomy): domain Bacteria; phylum Pseudomonadota; class Alphaproteobacteria; order Rickettsiales; family Rickettsiaceae; genus JAYUHP01. The sequence continues at coordinate 2,456 of CAZIGS010000187.1, read as the reverse complement.
AATTCCTACAGCTTCTATCACTATACCTTTTACAGCTCTAATTTTGCCGTATATCTTAATAGGCTTCAAACCGCTAACTTGCTCTGATATTATCTTTAACGCATCTAGCTGTGGCATATTATTTTTTACTCCATGATCTAAAATTCTGTGCAGGTGAAAAGAAATTCCCCTGCATGTAATCAACCTTGCTATCAAGCAAAAACTTAGCTGTAGAGCCATTTTCTACAAATTCTGCAACAGTTTTTGCACCAACTTCTTCTGCAATCTTCACAAGCAATTCAACAAGAAACCTGTTATAAGGATTATTATCAATGTCACGAATTAAGCTGCCATCAATTTTCAATATATCAAATCTTATGCGCTTAAGCTGCCCAAAAGAAGTAGATCCTGCACCAAAATCATCTATTGCTATTTTACACCCTAGATTACGTACTATGTTTACAAAATGAGAGGTTTTCTTGAAATCCTCATTAACAGAGGTTTCTGTAATCTCGATTATCAGCCTAGATGCAATATTATAGTCTTGCAAAGCCTCCTCTATTTCGACTAACAACCTGTCATCTAACAAACCTATATTTGAAATATTCACAGATAATTTTAAATCTTTAGCAGAAGAAAGCTCCTTAGCTGCCATTTTAATAACAGCTCTATCTACACAGTTAATTATACCATATTTTTCTGCTAGCAATATAGCGGGACCCGCAGAAACTAATTCTCCATCATTATTTGGGATACGTAATAAACATTCATAATAAGACGTGCCTCCAGTAGCGCATTCTATAATAGGCTGATATGCAAAGCGCGCTAATCTTGCTTTAATAGAAGATTTTAAATTACTCAGCATCTCATATTCTTTGATCAAGACTTGAGTAATATTGGGATTATATTCCACTATACCACTTCTTTGAGTACTTGATTCTAAAATATGTACTGTATTTTTAAAAATATCACCAGTATTAGTATTATCTCCAACAATTGCATATGTAAGAACAAATTGTACATCATGTATTAAGTAATTACGCATGGTAAGAGAGTAATCTAACTCATCTACTATCTTTTTTGCCTCTTGAACATTATTTAATATGATAAAATAATATGGCCTTATGGTAATGATATTAAACTTCCCGTCTCTCTCTAAATGTTTTTTTAAAAAATCAGAAATGAAATATTCTGCGGATTTGACTAATTCATGCGCAGCAACCTCTCCTATTAAGCTTTTAATTATAATGTAATTTTTTATAGAAATATTAATTATGTGAGACCCAGGAATCAAATTATACTGGTGGGAAATTTTTTCAGTATGCTCTACATCAGCCAAAAAATCGAGTATGTTGCTTTCTGACATATTACTTAGTACCTACAAAGTAGAGTTGGTTAGATCGCTACAAGAATAGCTCACGCAATATTGCACTTGAAAACATCATCCTACTACGAACAAAATGATATTGCAAAGTTTTTGGATAAGGATATATGATCTTTATATTTGATTGATAAATGATTTATACAACAAGCAGCTTCACTGCAATCAGTAAATTATCTGAATGATTTGCCAGAATCTTTTTCTCCAGCAATCACTTCTGTTAAGGTTACGCCAATTTTGTTGTCTACAATAACTATTTCACCCTTGGCGACCATCTTGTCATTTACGTAAACATCAATTGGTTCTCCTACTGCACGTTCTAATTCCACTACAGCACCACGACCTAATTTAAGTAATTGACTAAGCTGCATACTTGTTTTTCCAAGTACAACGGAAATTTGCACGGGCACATCATATAGAGCCTCTAAAGTTAACTCTGCATCTTTATTAGAATCTACCATTTTTCCTTCTCATCAATTATTAACTTCCATCTTTAAATGCTCTAATATTTTCTCAACATCAAGCATCAAATCTTCTTGATTATACTCCAAAAGAGTATCATTCCATTCTATACTACAACTATCACGAGCTTTAGACTCATCAGCAATCACTTTAACATTTTCAGAAATATTATGTGGCAACGATCCTATTCTAAACAAATTCTTACAATAATCAACCCTCTCAGGATTAACATTCAAAGTTATTGTGCCTATCTTATAATATTTACTCAATAAAGGCACCATTTCTCCTAATATTACAGACTCAAAATCAGCTGGCACCATTAAATGCAACTTTTTTGCAATTACACCTAGTAAATTAGACACTAGTTTGAATGTTTGATCTTGTAAATCAATAACAGGAGCAATATCTTCCAACTTACCTTTTAGCAAGGAATGTAACATATCATCTTCTTTTACTCGATTAAGCTCTGGCTCAAGAGATATTTTCGCATCATCATAACCTTTTCTATAGCTTTCCATTTTTATTGCTTCAATATCAATCACAGGAGCTATAGGTTCAGGCTTTTCTGCTGGAGGCATAAATCCTGATACATCCGCTATTTTAGGAGCATGTTCATTTTCAGTAAAATGGTCTA
>CAZIGS010000186.1:0-2656 GCA_964538645.1 uncultured Rickettsiaceae bacterium | reverse complement strand
TCCATCTGTAAGATCTGAAGATTTTAATGATGCATATTCTCTTTGAATTTTTTCATTGGCCAAAGGGTCTCTCTTTGCTTTTATTTCTATATCTATTGCGGCTTGCAAATCTATCAAGTTAGCTACTTGTTGCATTTGCTCACAACGTTTTTCTGCAAAATTTGCTAAATTACTTAGAGTATCTAGTATAACCTCTTGTACATCAGTTACTGGTACATTACCTACCCCTACATTTCTATTTAGCCTTTGCAATGACTTTATAAGCATTGCTTTTTCTTCCGGTGTCTTGAGATCTGATGCAAACATTGCTAATTTGACTTGAGCATCAGCAATCCCATCACTTATTCTATCAGCCTTCCCAGCAATCGTTCTTAAGGAATCAGCAAATTCTTGAGATGGTATAAGACCTTCATAATCTCTCCATAATTTTGAGGCACCACCAGATAATCCACCAAGAACTTTATCACGATTTATATAGTCTAATACACCATTTGTATCATGCACCCCTCCACCCTTTGCTTTTCCTGCAATTAAGCTATTAAAAGCATGACCAAAATCTATACATCCAATTTTTGTACCATCAATTGCATTACCTATATTACCTTTTGCATTAATATCTGCATTACCAATCAATATATTTAAAGCCACACCATCACTTACCCCTTTACGAAGCTCAGCATTTCTTTCTCCACCCATTGGGTAATATCCACGCAATGGCTTTCCAGCTGCAGGTGACTCAGCATAAGGGGCTGATTCCTCATTAAAATTCAACCTAACATATCTAGGATCTCTATGTTTAAATTTTTTCTTGTCTCCAAAAGGAGAGAATTTTTCTATATATTTGGATAAAATTCTTATACCACCTAGCCCTTGTTTAGCACCCTCTTGTTTTCCAACTAAAAGAACCTCAGGTGTCACAATTCGCGCATCAGGATCGGATGTAATAGCCCTTCCCATCGCAGAAGCTATAAATTCGCCTAAATTTTCATAATCAACAGGTCCCTCTGTAATACCGCCTTTGACCCTTGCCTTACCAACTTTCATTATGCTACTAGCTGAAAGACTTAGTGTAGCATCTGCTGCTGAAGGCTTATATTGAGCGGCTGCTCCATCTTCAAGAAAAATTCTCATACTAGCATTTACCCCACCAGTATTTTCACCAGAACTAATTGCTGGTTCAATAACTGAAAAAGGCACTGGAGAATGAGGAGATAACATACTCTCCCTTCGTGATTTACCTGCATCTGGCGCAAGATGGCCAGATGCTGTAACAATAGGATCTGGGCGTTTAGGTCTTTTACTACGCAAAGAAGTTCTCCCCATAACTTCTCTATTCAAAGATTCATTTGAACCACTAGATGTGCCACCTTGCCCTGAATCTGATAAATTACCACTTTCACTACTCATATTAATTACCATTAGATATTTAATTACATAGTAATTGTAACATGATATGGTAATAAGCTTGGTAATTTACAATTATTAACTGTAGTAATTTTTAGTAACTGCTGTAATATAGCAATCGTCATTGCAAAAAGAATTTTAGGTCAAAGGGAAAAACAATTTTCATTTCATCCAAGATTCCTCTTAAGACTACACCACTTTTACAAAGACGAGTGAAACAAGTACTTGTAATGACGAATTCATACAAAATTCATATATTTCTTGACATTTCGCTTCTTATAGATTACCCTTCTGTCCTAGCCAGATATATACATACACAAGGTTAGATCGAAATGAAATCCATACAAGCTAATACAGTAAGCCCTGCCAATCTCAAAGCAAGGGAAGAGTCTCCTTTTTTCAAATATATTTGGCCTATACATAAGCATGAAGTTCCAAAATTCCTACTGACCACTCTTCTCATGTTCTCAATATTATTTATACAGAATGTCATACGCGCACAAAAAGATAGTATTGTAACTGTTCTAATTGGACCTGAAATCATAGCTTTCCTAAAATTTTGGGGTGTGATGCCAGCCTCTATCTTGATGGCTATCGGTTATGTCAAATTAATTACGAATTTCAAGGGCGAACATGTATTTTATATTATCATCTCAGGATTTTTAGCTTTTTTTACTTTATTTGCATTTTGGATATTTCCAAATCATGAGACTCTACATTTTAGCGGAGAGCTTACACAGCAGCTTATAGAACAACATCCTAATTTCAAATGGTTCATCCTAATATGTTCTAAATGGGGATTTTCGCTTTTTTATATTATAGCAGAATTATGGCCAAATGCGGCTTTTTCCCTGTTGTTTTGGCAATTTGTAAATAGCGTTACCACTGTTGAAGAGTCAAAAAGATTTTATACTCTATATGGTTTATTTGCTCAAACAGGTATATACATAGGTGGGATCTTTTTACAAGCTCACGAGTCAATAGGTGAGTATTTTATAAAGTCATTTAATTTAGCCAATAATATATCTGTTGTCTCTATGCAGGTAATATTATCCTCTGTGATAGTACTATGTATTGTTGCAATGGCTACTTTCTGGTATCTCAATCACTATATCCTAACTGATGCTCAGGTAATCCTTAAGGCTAAAAAGCAAAAAATGTCTTTGAAAGAAAGCATAAAAATGGTTGCGGAATCTAGGTATATAAGGCTCATTGCGGTACTTCTAATATGTTATGGTGTTGCGATTAATTT
>CAZIGS010000185.1:0-2660 GCA_964538645.1 uncultured Rickettsiaceae bacterium | reverse complement strand
GAGGATGACGTTTGTAAGGAGTTTCATGCTATTTCTTACATCAAGCTCAGGTTATATATAGAAGCAATGCTCAAGAATTCATAATTAAATGATTTGCAAAAAAAGAGCTATGGAATATATTATACCCTTTATCATGGTTGACGATATTATCTAATTCATTAAGTATAAAATTATGCCAATAGTCATTCTCATAAATTTTCTTCTAGCAATAGCTGCTACAATATCAATGTCTATCATGCCATTATTTATCACAGAGCAGATAGGTCTTTCTGTTTTTGCATTTGGTTTGATAGAAGGTGGTACTGAGTTTTTATCGAATATATTTAAGCTAGTTAGTGGTAATATATTTGATAGAATTAAAAATAAGAAAAATATCTTTGTTTTAGCAAGTGGTCTTGCGAGCATAAGTAAAATATTATTATTCTTTCCAACTGCTTCATTGCTGCTAGTGGCAAGAATTTTTGAAAGACTTTCGAATGGTTTATTTGCCGCTCCTAGGGATGCATTCGTAGGACAAGTAGCTAAAAATAAGGGAATCGCACTTGCGTTTCTTAGTTGCTCAAAAACTCTTGGCTGCGTTGCTGGACCTTTTTTGGTTTCAGGTGTTGCTTTGGCTTTTGGTGGTATAAGTGATAATTTATATAAGTTGATTATTCTAGGTTTTACCCTCACTTTAACCTCAGTGATATTGTCATTTTTCATTCAAACTAACTCTGTTGCAATTAAAATTTCTAAAGACAGCTTTACATTATCTCATGTATTAGATGTAGTAAAAAAAATATCTCCGCTACTTGTTATTACTTTGTTTTTTTTCCTTGGCAGATTTAATGATGGCCTCATTATAATTTACTTAAAAAAATCAGGCCTTCCTGAATGGTTTTATCTATCAGCAATAGGTTTTTTTAACGCTACAATGTTTCTTGTATCTCCTTTACTTGGGCTTATGATTGATAGGAAAAAAACCGTAATAGTATTGTTTGTAACCATAATTTCTCTTTTACTGTTTAACTTTGTTTTCTACTTTATTTCATTTACACCTCTCATACTTGGTAGTATAGGGCTTGTATTATGGGGAGTACAAAGAGTTGGTGCGGGTATTACATTTACTGCTATTATATTTAAAAATATAGATCCCAAATTTTATGGTACAGCTATAGGGATATTCTCTTTTATTACAGGTATAGGTAATTTTATTGCTTCCTCTATTTGTGGACATTTGGCAGGTAGTTATTTTGAGTTTGTGTTTTTATTTAGTGGTATAAATAGCCTTATAGCATTCTTTTTATCAGTTTTATTTATAAAGAAAATAAAATGGTAGTACTCCAACCCTCTTAACAATGCATTCCTCATAAAAGGCAAATGAGGCTTTAGGGTTAAAAAAACCACAGTGCGAAACAAACCTTTACAAAGGTTACTAAATTAATTATATATTAATTGTTGTGTCATATACTCTGATCTGTGGGCCGCTTTTATAGCAATAGTTTTTTGCAAAGGATTTAAAAGGGGGAAGATGTACTGTGTATACAGTACATCTACAAAGGCAAGGCATAAATCTCTTCGTAGAATATTGAACAAAAGAAGCCCACTAATCTTTATAATAATGTTCCAGCTTCAATATTACAACCACGTAGAAATTCTTCAGTACTTACGGGTTTTTTTCCAGGTTTTTGTAACCTTCTTATTTTTAGCATATGTTTACCACATGCAATTGTTAATTTACCATCAATTACACTTCCTGGCAATAAATTATGTTCTTTTTCTTCAAATTCCGCTTCTAATATTTTAACAGGTTGTCCCTTATATATAAAAAATATCCCAGGCCAAGTTATCATAGCTCTAATTTTGCAATCTATACTAAAAGCGCTTTCTGTCCAGTCAATAATAGATTCAGCTTTACTAAGCTTCTTTGCATATACTAGCCCTTCCTCAGTCTGTTTTTGTGGAGTTAGATTGTCTATATTCTCCAAAACTTGCAACATAAGATCAGCTCCTATTGCGGCACATTGATCATGTAATTCCTGTAAAGTAATCCTAGGATGGAGTGCTAGAGATTGTTTAAGTAATATATCACCTGTATCTAATCCCTCATCCATTTGCATTATACAAATTTCAGTTGTTTTATCTCCTGCAATTATAGTACGCTGAAGTGGGGCTGCACCCCTAAAACGTGGGAGAGCGGAGGGGTGAAGGTTTAAGCAGCCATATTTCTTTGATTCCAAAATTGCTTTTGGAATTATAAAACCATAGGCAACAACTATGATTATATCAGCTTCTATATTCTCCACTAATTGTGTGATTTCGTCATTTCTCAAAGTTTTAGGAGTATGGACTGGAATATTATTAGCTTCTGCGAGAATATGTACCGGAGATTTTTTCTCTAACATTCCTCTATCTTGAGGTTTAGGTGCACTAGTAAAAACTGCTGATATTTCATGATTGCTATTGATTAGTTTCTGTAATGTTGGGACTGCAAAATTTGGGGTTCCCATGAATATTATTTTCATATATTTTTCGTTTTAATCGCTATAGTTCTAATTGCAAGACGGCGAAGGTGTAGGTCTAATCTATTGGTAAAATGACAGCATTTCAGAAGTTCTATAAATGGATCCCTACCTCGCGCATCAAGAATTCCTCCCGATAGCTGCGTGGAATCACAATGA
>CAZIGS010000184.1:0-2665 GCA_964538645.1 uncultured Rickettsiaceae bacterium | reverse complement strand
GATTCGTAGTGTGTTGCTATAGTCAATGAATCACATAGATCTTGAATCAATTTATTTACATAGTTGGGGTCATCATATAGGTAAAGTGTTATCATTGTTGCTTCCTCAGTAGTTACTGATCCTGCTCCACATGCTAATGGTGAATCTGGAGATTGTTCGTCATCGAATTCTCCGTCCCAAGTCATATCTTGATAATCGGCCTCACCATGACCAAAATCTGTTTGGTTGTCAGTTGCAATATCGTCCAACTCGTCAACCCCGCTGTCGCTATATTCTTCATTCTCAAATTTTGCTAAATCAGCTAGTTGTGCTGGGGTCAATTTTCCTAATTCTATTTTTAAATCTTCTTTTTTAGTTCCAGATAATAAAGAAGAAAGGAAAGGATCATCTATTGGTAATGCATCTTTTATTTCCCCATCATATTCATAATGATCATGAGTAGTTGTTGCATATCCATCCAAACTTAGATCATCATCTTCGTCATCGGCTTCATCGTCATATTCATATTCATCATCATCTTCTTCTTTACTAATAATTGCTGACTTGCTTGCGGGACCTGTTGAATCAGTATTATGACCTAAATCCGTCATTCCAAAAAGAGAAGTATTGATTGGTGATGCTGCTGTTTTTGGTGCGCCCCATCCAAAAAATGAATCTACCCATCCATTAAAAACATGTAAATAATGTATAGCTGTTCTTGCTAAGTCTTTTGCTGCGTCTACTGCAGAATCAATTAGTTCGCTAAAAATACTTGGTTTATTGTTGCTCATTTTGTGACCTCCATAAATATTAACCGTAATACTTATTATAATTAATTTTTTAACTAAAAGCCACTAATTTTTTAACTACTTTGTGAGAATTTGCTACCATCATTACCAACAAGGTCTATCTCATATTGTTTTAGTAATTTAATGTTGTGTACATATTGGGAGATAGGTTACAGGAATTTCCCAAGACATAGGTTACACTTTGTTATTTGAATGGAGGTTCAAATAACATGGAAGGAGTGTAATGTTATGGAGGAGAGGAAGGGATTCGAACCCCCGATACGTTACCGTATACACGCTTTCCAAGCGGGCGCCTTAAACCACTCGGCCACCTCTCCATTTTCGAGTTGGGCATTGTATGATAAAAAATGATTTTATGCAAGAGGTCTATTTCTAATTACATAAAATCTTATCATGTATATATTCAGCAATTTTAGATACTTCTTTAAGTGTTGTATATTCGTATTCTTCTATTATACCAGTGGAGGCTGTCAAGTTTCTAGCAATATTAAGATCAATAAGCTGTTGTATTAGATATTTATGTTTTTTAGAATTAAATTTTGGTGGGCAATATATATAAACTGGTTTCCCAGTTGATGCAGCTTCACTACACATAGAAACAGAATCACAGGTTAATATCAAGAATTTAGCAAATTTTAAAATGCCAATATAAGGGTTATTTGCTTGATTGGATTCGGTAGTAGGGTCATATAAAATATTAGGCCATGAGAATATTTTGTTAAAAATATCTTTTACATGCTTAGGTGTACGTCTGCTAAAACTAATAAAAGCAGGTATTCCACCATTGTAAGAAATAGCATTTTCTACAGCAATTGCTAATTCTTTTGAATCTTTAATGCTGAATTTATAGTCCTTAGTATCACCGCCAATTAAAACGCCTATAAAAGACTTCATGGAAGGATATTTGTTCAATATATCATCCTGGTATTTTTCCATTCTATCTTCGATGTTGTTTAATGCCCCAATAGTTCTTATGAGTTTACAGCTTGAATTTGGTGAAATGTTGAAAGCATCATGTTGTGGTAGTATTAGAGCGTCAAAAATATCTATGTTAATATTAGGACGCATTATTTGTACTAGCTTTGTACCAGGATATTTCTTTTTTAAATAAGCAGCTACCAAAGCAGTGCGTCTACCAGAAGAGATTATAAGTTTTGGAGGGTGATCTGTGACCAATTGTTTTCTACTATCATGCTTTAAATGAGCGCAGTTGTTTCCTAGTAAAATATTGGGCAATTTTGCTAAAATATTATACTCCATGCGTTTAGTAACATAACCAGTCCCAAGTGCTTCTGCTAAGGAGATTGCTTGTACTGCATTACCGGTGCGAAAGTCTGTTAGAACCCAAATATCTTCTGAGCTTGTCATTAGTAAATATTTTTTAAATTAATTCAACAATTGATTTTGCTTTTTCATTATATATCAAGTCGCATAAAAAATGCATCATTAACTGTAATTGATTCATGATATTAGGCGGGTTGGCGATAATCACACCACATTTATTCATCGCAAGTTCTGCTTGATCTACTTCGAATTCTATTTTTAAAAACTCAGAATATCCAGTAGTTTTTAGCTCAGTATAAAATTTCTGTACTATATGCCTATCTTTTATTGGGTACCACACCATAACAACACCTGCTGCAAAGCGCTTGCGTATAAATTTCAAAGCAGAAATTATTTTACTAAATTCATCCTTTACTTCAAAAGCAGGGTCAAGCAATACAAGACCTCTAGATGTTTTAGGTGGTAAAAATGCTTTGATGGCATTATATGCGTCTATATTATGTACAGGATAATGAATGTTTTTTTTCAGTATTGTGTAATCTTCTTTATGTAACTCGCATGCAATTAGAGAATCTCCGGGCCGCAATAATTCA
>CAZIGS010000183.1:0-2691 GCA_964538645.1 uncultured Rickettsiaceae bacterium | reverse complement strand
GTTGGTTTGAAAGTGGTTCTATGCCATATGGGCAGGTTCATTACCCTTTTGAAAACAAAGATTGGTTTGAAAGTCATTTTCCTGCAGACTTTATTGTGGAATATTCAGCGCAAACTAGAGCTTGGTTTTATACTCTTATGGTGCTTTCTACGGCTTTATTTGACAGGCCTCCATTTTTAAATTGTATTTGTCATGGTGTAATTCTTGATATAACTGGTCAAAAGCTTTCTAAAAGACTTAATAATTACGCTGATCCTATGGAATTATTTGAGAAATATGGGTCAGATGCGCTTAGATATACTATGCTTTCATCCTCTGTTGTAAAGGGGCATGAGCTTTTGATAGATAAAGACGGTAAGTTGGTATATGACGCCCTAAGGCTTTACATTAAGCCAATTTGGAGCGCATATCATTTCTACACTTTATATGCAAATGCAGATAATATAAAGGCAAAAACAAGCTATAAATCTGATAATCTACTGGATAATTATATATTATCCAAGCTGAAAATTGCTGTAGATGGTATAAAAAAATCTCTAGATGAATTTGATAGTCAAGGGGCTTATGGCTATATAAATACATTTTTTGAAGTACTAAATAACTGGTATATACGTCGCAGTAGAAATCGCTTCTGGTCTGGTGAAAAAACATCTGATAAGGAGCAGGCTTATAATACTTTATTTACATGTTTACATCATATGTGTGTTGCTGCTTCGTCATTACTTCCACTTATTTCTGAGGCAATATATCAGGGGCTAAAAGGAGATGCTTTTTCGGATGAAAATAGTGTTCATTTGCAAGATTATCCTTCTATCGATATTGCTTTAGATGAGTCTCTTGTTAGGGACATGGATAAAGTATTAGAAATATGCCAAGCAGGTCTTTTTATGCGTAGTACAGAAAATATTAGAGTACGTCAGCCATTAAGTAGCATCACAATAATTATGAGTGACACTACTGGGGTAAAAAGATTTGAGGAGCTAATTAAAGACGAACTTAACGTGAAGAACGTAATTTATAGCAACGATTTAGCAAATTATGCAGAGCTGAAATTATCTGTGAATTTCCCGGTTTTAGGTAAGAGATTGCCTCATAAAATGAAGAATATTATATCTAGTAGCAAATCTGGAAATTGGAAAAAAGATGGTAGCGATTTAGTTATAGAGGGAGAGGTTTTAGATCCTACAGAATATGATATTATCCTTGAACCTCACACAAAAGAGGGCGCTAAAGCACTACCTAGCAATGATGGTTTGGCGATCTTAGATCTGAATATTTCAAGAGATTTGTACTTAGAAGGCTTAGCAAGAGATGTTATAAGAATGATACAGCAAGCTCGGAAAGATTCTAGTTTTAACGTATCAGATTATGTAGCTTTAGAATATAATACATCCGGAGATGTAGAAGAAGCTATAATCCTATATGCAGGAATGATTCAAGAGCAGACATTGTCTAAATTTAGAAAAATCTCTGGGAGTAAATCTTCATTTTCTGAAGAGGTGTCAGATATAAGGATTGACATAAGTCTTGCTATGCTTTAATTTCCTTTAACTTGTATAAGAAAGAATAAATGTTAGAACACAAAGAAAAAACAACATGGTTTTATAAGCTCCGTAATAGTAGTTTTAGAAATGTTGTATGGCCAATCCGTTCAAAAGAATTGATCAAATTTGTCCCTATGGCACTTTTGATGTTTACTATATTGCTTAATCAAAACATTGTACGTTCCATAAAAGACAGTCTAGTAATGACAATGGTAGGCCCTGAGGTAATAAGCTTTATCAAGCTTTGGGGAGAAATGCCTGCAGGTATATTATTCGTACTAATATACTCCAAAATGTGCAATAGAATGAGCACTGAGACAGCATTTCGGTACATTGTAATATTCTTCTTAACATTTTTTATCTTATTTGCTTTTGTAATTTTTCCTTATAGGGATTTACTACATCCGGATCCTCTTACAGTAAAATATTATGTAAAACATTGCGCACATTTTAAATGGTTTATAATCATTTGGGGGAAATGGAGCTTCGTGTTATTTTATATTATGGGAGAGCTTTGGCCTATTATAGTATTTTCACTTCTTTACTGGCAGCTTGCTAATAAGATTACTCGTACAGAAGAAGCTACTCGTTTCTATTCTTTTTTTAGCCTATTTGGTCAGGCTAACATGTTCTTGTCTGGAGGGGTTCTGATCTACTTCACTTCTACCAATCATTGTTTGATAGATTTTTTTGAGGGCCTCACTAATAAAACAGAAATTACTATGAAATCATTGATGCTTATTGTAGCAGTATCTGGCGCTATGTGCCTAATGCTGCATCATTTTATAGTGGTGAATGTTATTAAAAAAGATAAGTTGTTGAATACCAAGAGCAAAAATACCCTTCATTTAAGCTTGAGAGAAAGCGCTAAAATGATTTTGACATCAAGATATTTGGGCCTTATTTGCCTCCTTATGGTATCATATGCTACTGCTATTAATTTGATAGAAGGTCTATGGTTTTCTAAGGCAAGAGCTTTATACCCCGAAACTGCAGATTTCATGGCGTACCAAGGTAAGGTGCTTTTCTGGACAGGGGTATTTACATTAATCTGTGCTTTTGTAGGAAGTGCTATTATAAGATGGTTCGGGTGGTTTTGGGGTGCTATAATTACCCCTATGATGGTGATGCTTGCTGGCGGGGGATT
>CAZIGS010000182.1:0-2719 GCA_964538645.1 uncultured Rickettsiaceae bacterium | reverse complement strand
AGCTTTGCAGTTTTTGAGATTAGCAAGCTTAGACCGAATGACGATTTGATACAATTTGCTGTTATGGGATTGGTTATTGCTTTTTTAAGCTCGACACAGGATATTGTATTAGGTGCTTTAAAGGCCGAAATTATACCCAAAGATGTTATCGGGTCAAGTGCGGGAATATATATATTCGGATACAGGGTAGGCATGTTAATAGGTAGTTCTGGGGCTATATATGCTTCTAGCTATATGTCATGGGAAGAAATATACAAGCTATTTGCATGTGTAATTTTATATTTTCCATTAGTGCTATATTTAACTATTGGCCCTATAATTCAGAGTGGGGGAGCGAATGAGTCTACTCAACGCAATGACGGCTTTTGGAGCAATGCTTTGCGGGACCTTGGGCCCAGGCCTATTGTTGCCACAATCCTAATTTTCCTTGCTCTATATCGTTTACCAGATGATTGTCTTGGTGTCATGATAAATCCATTTCTTGTAGAAACAGGTTTTGATGCTGTACAGATAGCTACAGTAGGTAAGTTTTTGGGAATATTAACAGCAATTATCGGAGGTATGATAGCTGGTTTTGTTATGAAAAAAATCAAGATCATAGATGCAGTATTATATTTTGGAATAATTCACGCAATATCACATTTATTTTTTATTATACAAAATAATTTAGGTGATAATATATATAGTTTATTTGTTGTGATAGGGGTAGAAAGCATTACTGGTGGGATGGTGATGGCTTCTTACATAGCTTTTATTACAAGTCTTTGTAGTGGTAAATACAGAGCAACTCAATATGCTTTTTTAAGTTCAATGATGGGCATTTCTAGGTCTATTTTTCCTAGCTTCTCTGGAGTAATAGTGACAATATTAGGTTGGAATTATTTCTTCTTGCTTGTTACAATGATTACTATATTGCCTATATTGATTTTAGTTAAATTAAAAAAATTGCTCGGAAAATAGTTTATTGTTAACCGTCATTGCGAGGAACATTGAAAATGTGACGAAGCAATCCAAGCATTTATATGGATTGCCGCGTTGAGCCTCCGGCTCTCCTCGCAATGACAATTGCGAATGAGAAAATATGTCAGAAGAAGACGATCAAGATAAAGAAACCAAGACCGAAGAGCCCTCGCAGAAGAAGATGGAAGAGGCTTTGGAGAAAGGTCAGGTTATTAGCTCCAAAGAAGTTACAAATGCTTGTGTATTGTTAGTTCTTACTACTATGATTGCATGGATTTTGCCTGTTATTTTCAAATATACAGTTATGAATCTCCGTTTGCTAATAGAACATTCTGGAGAAATATTGCTTGATCAAGGGCAAATATGGAATGTGACAAGAGCAGCTACAGGGAAAGCTTTGCTTTCACTTGCTCCGCTTTTTGCTATGGTAATAATAGCTGTGATATTTGCTACATTCTTGCAGCAAGGTCAAATTATTTTTTCCTCTAATTCAATTGAACCGAAATTATCTAAAATCTCGATTATCGCAGGAATAGGGAGATTATTTTCCACTCGTAACCTTGTAGAATTCGTAAAAAATATAGCTAAAGTATCACTTGTATCTATGTTTTTATATCTGATTATAGCAAGTGATATTACAGAGCTCAGAATTTATCAAGATATGGGAATGGGGCTTATTTTGTCGCAGTTTCATTCAATACTAAATCACGTGATGATATGTATAACAGTTACTTCAATAGTGCTAGCTCTTATAGATTACTCATACCAGCGGTACGAATATTATCAATCACTTCGAATGACTAAGCATGAGCTAAAAGAAGAACATAAGCAAGCTGAAGGTGATCCACTTGTTAAAAAGCGTATTCGCGCTCTCAGGATGGAGAAATCTCAGCGCAACTTGAATAAAACAGTGCCGACTGCTGATGTGATAATTACAAACCCAACTCACTATGCAATAGGTCTTCAGTATAATGAAACTATGCATGCTCCACTTGTTGTAGTGAAAGGTGCAGATTTGATTGCGCTAAGGATAAGGGAATTAGCTGAGGAAAATGATATACCTATTATAGAGGATCCGCCACTTGCAAGAACTCTCTATAGTAAAGTAAATGTGGAAGAATATATACCTACTGAATATTATGCTGCTGTGGCGAAGATTATAGGATATATATATTCATTGAAGAATAAGAAGAAGTGACAAATCACACTAAATAAGTCCTACGTCGTCGTAGTTCGAAATCTGCCGTACGCACCTATTAAGTATAGGCTTGCGTTCCTCGATTCTCCTACTTCTAGTATTACTTTATTCATTGTGATTTGTGCTGTCTACCTGTGGAGGTATAAAATAAAAATGAAAAAAATAAAAATAGCGCCATCGATATTATCAGCTGATTTTGCTAATCTAGGTAAAGAGATAGAGATTGTTACAAAAGCTGGTGCAGATATGATCCATATTGACGTTATGGACGGGTCTTTTGTTCCTAATATTACAATCGGACCTACAGTCATTAAATCAATCAGAAAATACACCACTATCCCATTTGATGTACATCTTATGGTAGATTCTCCGGATCATTTATTTGAGGATTTCGTATCAGCAGGAAGTGATATTATCACTGTGCATTACGAGGCTATAGAAGATGTAGAAAAATCTTTGAAGAAAATACAGTCCATCGGTGTAAAATCTGGAATTTCTATTATGCCATCCACAAAGCCAAATGAGATAGATCATTTGTTGGAAATTGTAGACCTAGTGTTG
>CAZIGS010000181.1:0-2719 GCA_964538645.1 uncultured Rickettsiaceae bacterium | reverse complement strand
TCTCACTAGTTCTGGATAGGCTAATAATCTTGGCCCTAGTGAAGCTACATCCATCTCATGAATTACAAACTCTCCTTCTTTTTTTCCTAAAAAACGCCCTTTAGTTCTTTCAAAACCATGATCTGTTTTTAATAATATATTTAATCTTTCTCTATTACCTTCTGATATGGTTACTCCATCTGGTAATGGGGACTTTGCATTAAATGCATTATTGAATATTGCAATATGATATCTTGGATCTGTTTCACCTGGATTATAATTTTCAATAAGTCCTCTTGCTGCATCTTTACCTAGTACTGCTTTTATTGCTTCTACTCCTTCTCCATACTCCCTTGCAGAAAGAGTAATTGTACCCTTTGCTTCTCTATACTGAGCAGTTAGAGCAGGAGTTTCCATTACTCTATCTGTATAATGATGCATAGCTAATCCAAGCTGCTTCATAACTTCACTAGCTGGTGTTCTGTCCTCGATGTGTATAATTCCTGTAGTACCTAAGTTACCGACATAATCTCTAAAATTTCTATAGCGGTGCACCTCACCTACATCTTCTGAGTCGGAATCAATAGAATGTGTGGTGATACTCATAATTTACTATACTATATTTGCCTTATTTATATCTTCTAAATACTAATTGTAAGTTAAATAGAGTATATATGATAAATTTTTAATAGAAAATACTGTATTTTTCTATTAGAAAATGTTAATATGTAGCAAATTAACATATGGTTACTGAAATGACTCAAACCAAAGGCTATGATGAAGAACGTTATAAATCTGTATTTCAGGATATTGCAAATATTATAGATAATATTATCGCTAGCAATAGTAAAGATAAATATTACTCTGCATTTAGAGCAATGCTTCATTCAGCAGCAAAAGAAAATGATTTTATTAAAGCTAAAGCCATTATTTATTATCTATATGAATCAGGAATATCTCTCGAGCCTCTCCATATAATCGGGGGTGATTCGAATAGTGACCCATTTTATACTGAGGCATTAACAAGCCAGAATTATTGCGCCACAGAATTTGCTACTGCTTTGAGATTGTATGATAGTACCCACTCATATATGAAACTTGGTGATAGTGGCAGTGATCATGACCAATTTTTGTAGTTATCCCGTCCTAGAATTCTGGACAAAGGTAGTATAGTTTTTTACAATCTTATGGTATATAATTAACCTCTATACACATTTCTAGAAGGTATTTATCTATTTCTTTTAGCCTCTTGCCATACCTATCGCATAGTTTCATCAAATTACGAAATGATTGCACTTCCATTGGGTCAGAGTACATAGCAGCCATCCATTCGTCTATCAAAGAACTAAGAGTTAGGTATTTTCCAACATTGGTACGAAAAGTACCGTCTATTAACCACTGTAAGACAGTTAGTCACGTATTTGTAGAGTTTTTGCTATGTCCATTTCTGGATTTTATTAATAATTCATATTGTAATGAATTTGCCTTATAAGCTTTATAATATGAATAATAATACTAATCATGCTTAAGCTACTTTACTCATAAAATTCATTGATATGGACATAAACAAATCGCTGAAGCTATTATAAAACCTGAGTTTCAGATGAGTAAGCACGGTACTTTACGTACCAATGTTGGAAAATACCCCTGTTTTTAAATCGCTCACTTTCCATAAGATTAATTATACGATCGAGATATGTCAGTCCAAAGTAGTAATGTCGTGTTTGTGCTAATTAGAAATGTCGCCTTTTGAAAAGCACATTTGTTAGAGTTAAAAGCTCAAGCAAATTCAAGAGGTGCTTATGGATATGGAGCTATTCACGATGAGTAACAAGGAGTTGTTACGCTTGGAATGCGTAAAAAAGCTGATTGAAAGGAGAATGACACAAATGGAAGCTTCAGAGAAGCTAAATATCAGTGTTAGGCAAGTACAAAGGCTTGTTAAAGGCTATAGAGATCATAAATATCAAGGTATAATCTCTAAAAAACGAGGTAGAACTGGTAATAGAACAATATCAGATGAACTAAAAGCTAAAATAATAGATCTAGTAATAAAGCATTACCACGACTTTGGCCCTACTCTAGCCAGGGAGAAGCTATACGAGCTGCATGGCTATAAAGTTGCCGTTGAGAGTTTGCGCAAATGGATGATTGAGTATAATATCTGGACTACCAGAAAGCAGAAGCTAAAACGGGCCTATCAGCCAAGATACAGGCGTAATTGCGAAGGTGAACTCGTTCAAATAGATGGATCTCTTCACAGATGGTTTGAAGATAGAGGGCCGAAATGCACTTTGCTTGTTTATGTTGACGACGCCACCAGTAAATTAAAGGAGCTTAGGTTTGTATCTTCAGAATCAATGCATACTTATTTTATATCCACTAAAACCTATATAAACAAGCACGGAAGACCTCTTGCTTTTTACTCTGACAAACTAAATGTATTTAGAAATAATGGGTATAAAACTGAGGCAAACTCAATGAAAGCAACTCAGTTTGGAAGAGCTCTGCAAGAGTTAGATATCCAGCTAATCTGCGCTAATACTTGCCAAGCTAAAGGAAGAGTTGAGCGTGCTAATAAAACATTGCAAGATAGGCTAATCAAAGAGATGAGGCTTAGAAATATCTCTACTGTAGAAGAAGGAAATGCTTATTTAGAAGAATTTATGGAAGATTATAATAGAAGATTTGCTAAGACCCCAGTGTCAAATGAAGATAAGCACAGACCTATCCCTGATTA
>CAZIGS010000180.1:0-2724 GCA_964538645.1 uncultured Rickettsiaceae bacterium | reverse complement strand
GAAGGTGGTAAAACTGTTGGTGCTGGTGTTGTAGCAAAAATAATTAAGTAATTGTCATTGCGAGGAACCCTAATAGAGTATTTGCGCGGATTAGGGGTTCCGAAGCAATCCAGTTAATGAGACTCTTGCGTAGCAACACATAATTATAAATTAGAATTGTTTCGCAATAAATTGATGACTGTATTGCTTCGTAGAGTTACTCCGCATAATGCTCTGTAACTCTCCTCGTTACGACTATTAAGTGCGATGATTGCGAGGTATTAAAACTTTCGGTTTAAAGCGGTGCATGTTTTTCGCATTCCGCTAGATTTCCTCTTGATTTATCAAGGGAAATATGATAGGAGTGTAGCTCAATTGGTAGAGCGCCGGTCTCCAAAACCGGAGGTTGCGGGTTCGATTCCTGTCGCTCCTGCCAGGCTTCGTTCTAGCGAACTAAGTCCGGCGCAGCATTGAGGTGAAGCTGGATTGATGAGTGACAAAAGGGAATAAAAGATGTTAAAAACTACGCGGTTATATAGATTTTATGACCAGGTGAAACAAGAAGCCTATAAAATTACTTGGCCTTCTCGTAAGGAAGTAGTGACGTCTACTATGGTGGTTATAGCTGCTGTAATAGTTTTTAGCTTATGCTGCTTAGTGTTGGATTATGGAATCCATCATTTTGTGCAGTTTATGCTTGGTATTGGAAAATAATTTGAATAATAAGGATATTCCATAATGCAGCGCTGGTACATAATACATATACTTTCTGGCTCAGAGAAGCGTATTAAACAGATGATATTGGAGCAAGCTGCCAAGAAAGGCTTAACCAGTAGTTTTGGTGATATAGTTATTCCTGTAGTAGAGTTACCCGAAGTAAAGCGTGGTAAACAGGTGAAGGTAGAGAAAAAAATCATGCCTGGTTATATGCTTGTCCAAATGGAACTTACAGATGATACTTGGCATTTAGTACAAAATATTCCAAAAGTAACTGGATTTTTAGGAACAGGGTCAAAGCCTCAAGCAGTACCAGAATCTCAGGTTGCTGAGGTGTTTAGACAGTTAGAAAGTAAGGCCAAACATGTGACAGAAGTCAATATGTTTGAGATTGGTGACAAGGTGACCGTTATAGATGGTCCGTTTGAGACTTTTTCTGGTATTGTAGAAGAAGTTGATACAGAGAAATCTAAGCTAAAAGTATCTGTGTCTATTTTTGGGCGCGCCACCCCAATAGATTTGAGTTTTACTCAAGTGAAAAAAGAGGCGTGATTGTCATCCTCGGGCAACGACTCGAGGATCCATAAATATGGATTTTTTGTAGTTCATAAAAAAGATGAACATGATATGAGTTAAAATTGATTCTCAGGTCGTTGCCTGAGGATGACGATTAAGGTAGAAAAAGAAAATGGCAAAGAAAATAATAGGTTATATAAAGCTGACTATTCCATCTGGTAAGGCTAATCCTTCTCCTCCTGTTGGTCCTGCTTTGGGTCAAAGAGGCTTGAATATAATGGAATTTTGTAAGGCTTTTAATGCTGCAACACAAGATATGGAGCCAGGTACCCCTACTCCGGTTGTGATTACCGCATTTGAGGATAAGACTTTCACATTTGTTACTAAGACTCCACCGGCTTCCTATTACTTGAAAAAAGTTATGAAGCTTGAAAAAGGTTCTTCTGCTACTAGAAAAGAGCCTGCTATAGGTAAAGTGACAATGGATCAGTGTCGTGAAATAGCGAAAATAAAAATGGTTGATTTAAACGCCAATGATATAGATGCAGGTGCCAGAATTATAGCTGGGTCTGCGGTTTCTATGGGGCTTGAGGTTATTGGAGAATAATAATGTTAGACAGAAAAATTGGTGGCAAAAACATAAGAAATGCAAAAGCAAAATTAGAAGATAAAGAATATGATGTTCTAGAGGCTGTTGGTGCTTTGCAAAAAGTAAAATATACAAAATTTGATGAAACTTTAGACATAGTTATGCGTCTTGGTGTAGATCCTCGTCACTCTGATCAGCAAGTTAGGGGTGTAGTAGCGCTTCCAGCTGGTACTGGTAGAGATGTTAGAGTTGCGGTTATTTGTAAAGAAGATAAAGAAGCGGCTGCTAAAGCTGCTGGTGCAGATATTGTAGGCTCTAATGATGTTATAGAGGCTATTAAGGCTGGTAAAATAGAGTTTGATGTTTGTATTGCTACACCAGATATGATGGCATTAATTGGTCAAGTTGCTAGGGTTTTAGGTCCAAAAGGACTTATGCCAAATCCAAAACTTGGTACAGTTACTCCAGATGTTGCTACTGCTGTAAAAAATGCAAAAAGTGGTCAAGTAGAGTTTAGAGTAGAAAAAGCAGGCATAATACATGCTGGTGTTGGTAAACTGTCTTTTAGTAGTAAAGACTTGGCTAGTAATGTGAACGCTTTGATTTCAGCTGTTATTAAAGCGAAGCCATCTGGTGCGAAAGGTGTGTACTTAAAAGCTGTTTATCTTTCATCTACAATGGGTCCATCTGTACGTATTGATACGTCTGCTTTGGTATAAAAACAAATAGGTAAAAAAATGTTACGTGCAGAAAAAAAAGATTTTGTTTCAGAATTAGAGAATATATGTCGTGATTCTAATTCCGTTATATTCACCCATTATCATGGGTTAACAGTAGCTCAAATAAGTCAGTTACGTAAAACTTTGAGAGCAAATGGTGCTGGTTTTAAAGTTGTGAAAAACACTTTATTTAAGATTGCTGCG
>CAZIGS010000179.1:0-2731 GCA_964538645.1 uncultured Rickettsiaceae bacterium | reverse complement strand
GGAGCTTATTTTAGAGGATAATAAGGCACTTATTTGCGAATTTGTACAGGAGGTATTGGTACGAGAAGGAATTATAGCAGATGTGAATATTCATTTGGATGATGTGAATAACCCTCATGCACATATTATGCTTTCTACTAGAGAGATTATAAAGGGAGAGGGGGAGGAGTATATATTTGGCAAAAAAGTTAGATATTGGGATACAAAAGAGTTTTTGTTACATATAAGACGCATGTGGTCATTGTATTTGAACAGATATTTAGCAATGCGTGGAATAGAAGAGGAGGTATCCCATTTATCTTATTTGGAGAGGGGTATTGCTATGATTCCTGGTGTGAAAGAGGGATTGAGAAATACTGTAATAGGGTCTGAGAGAGCTAAAAAAAACTCTAAAATAACAGAAGAAAATATAAAGAGGATTCATCATTGTCCTGAGCTTGTTATTGATAGATTACGTAGAAATAAATCAGCTTTTACAAGGGAAGAGGTAGTGAGAGAATTAGGAAAGTTTTATAAGACAGATTCGACAGAATTTGTGAAAGTTTTAGAAGAGGTAATGTCTAGCAGAAAATTGGTATTATTAAATGCTAGAAATATAGATGGAAAGCTACTTTATGTAGATGAGCAAAGATTTGCTTTAGAGCAGGATTTTCTTAGTGTTGTGAAAAGATTAGCTGCTAAAGATAGATCTAGCATGCATAGTTTAGAAGTGGAATTTCATGATTTGGAAACTAGTGATATAAGTGATAGGCAGAAGGAGGTTGTAATAGGGATATTAAATGGTGGTAACATTAGTGTGGTAGAAGGTTTACCTGGTAGTGGCAAGACTAGCGTGATGAAAGAAGTAGTACATCACTATATACAATATGGCTATGATGTGATTGGTACTGCTGTTAGCAGCAGCGCAGCTGCAGAGCTTGGTAGTGTTATTAATGTTAAAAGCTACAATACTACTAAGCTCAGATACGAAATGAATAAAGCTTCTGGAAATAAATGGGAGCTGAGTTTACCTATTGATTATTGGCAAAAGCTTGGATTATCTCCTAAAGCTAATATTTTTACAGCTTTATATAAGAGGTTACTACCCTCTCCTTTATTACATGAGAAGAGTGTTTTGATAATAGATGAAGCTACTATGATAGACTTAGCAGAGATGCATTTTTTTCTTTCTAATATTGAAAAAACAGGAGCAAAATTGATATTGATTGGGGATAGTGGGCAGTTGTCATCTGTAGGTATTAAAGGAGCATTTGAGAAGGTAGAAGAGGTAGTGCCAGCACTTTGCCTTAATGAAACAAAACGTCAAATATATGAGCAAGATAGAATGGCTACAAGATATTTATCAGAATATAAAATTGCTGATTCTATAGAGATTTATAAGAATTCTGGAAATTTTATTTTTAAAGATAATATTGAAGAAACAGCATCAGAATTAGTAAAAGATTTTGTAGAAAAATACTTAAAGAAAGAAAATAAAGATATTATGGCCCTAGCTTATACTAATAATCGTATATTTCAGCTTAATTATCATATTAGAGAAAAATTGAAGGAGTATGGAGAAATATATGGATCAGAAGTATCTTTTAGTGTGATTAGAAATGGTGATATAAGCGATATATTTTTTGCTTGCGGTGATAGAGTGGTATTTAACAAAAATGACAGATATATAGGGGTGTTTAATGGAGATTTGGGGCAAATTGTAGGATTTGGTAAGAGTAGGGATGGGGCAAGAGATACGATAATAGTGGAATTAGCTCGTGACAAAAATTTTCTAGGGATGAATATGTGTTTTAAAGTGGAGGTAGATAATTTGCATTATAAGAATTTGGATTATGGTTTTGCTGTAAATATTTATAAGGCTCAGGGTAGAACATATGATGAGGTATATGCTTTAATTGATAACTATATTGGGTATCATAGTTTTAACGTGATGGCTACCCGCCATAGAGAGCTACTTAAAATGTATGTAGGTGATGATATCTTAAAGGATGTTTTGTATCAGAAAATAGATTTAGATGTAGATAATGCAAGGGAGAAATGGAATATCAAATCTAGTAAGGAAGATATGAGATATGCTGCACTTATATCAATTGTAACAAAACGTGATAATAGAAGTTTTGGTGAAGATTATAAAAATCTTTCTAAGAGTAAAAATGCAGATTTTGTATCAGAATATATAGAAGTGAGGAATTATGCAATTAAGCTTATGGAATTAATATATAGGGAAGGGAAATCGAATAATGATGAGCTCAAATCATGTCTTGCGAGACGTACAAAAATCGCCAATGAGATATGCAATAATTATGATAGATACGGAGTTATATTGTCTCAAGCCGGAATAAGATATGATACTTTAGAAAAACATGCTGGAAGAAATAAATATAAGTATTTTTTTGAAGATAAAAATACCGAAAATAATATAGCAAATATTGATGGGATGGCTCAGCTCGTCGAGCAGTTTTTAGAATTACAAAAATGTGAAATAGGTGATTTATTTGATCGATATGGAATGGGATTCAATCATGCTAAAGCTCTTATGATAGGAATTCATAATATTACAAGGAAAATTATAATAGATTTTGAAGAATTAAAGCTTGATATATACAAAATTAGAATGGATCTTGAACAGGTTGCTTTAGATAAGAAAAAAGCACAAAATTTTATTATAGAGGCCAAAGAATTCATAGATGTTACTATTCCATATTTTCTTAGCACAATATATAAAGATCCG
>CAZIGS010000178.1:0-2755 GCA_964538645.1 uncultured Rickettsiaceae bacterium | reverse complement strand
ACTTGTAGGGAAAGAGTTGGATAAAGATGAATATAAAAGAGGTTTTGTTCTTGATGGATATCCTAGAAATTTAACTCAGGCAGAATTTTTAGACAAGAAGTTTCCTGATGCAAGAGTGAAAGTGATATTTTTTGATATATCATATGATGATCTAGTTGCAAGGGCTACAGGAAGATATAGTTGTAAGGATTGTGGGGCTATATATAATAAAACTTCTGTTCCGACAAGAGTCGAAAATGAGTGCGATATGTGTGGTTCTCATGATTTTGTAACAAGAGATGATGATAATATAGAAGTTCTTTCTGCAAGATGGAAAGAATATATGGAACAGACCATGCCTCTGGTGGCTTATTATAATGCAAAATCTGTTTTGGTTAAGATAGATGCTACTATAAAAAAAGAAGATATCACACAGAAGCTGGTGACAGAACTAAAAAGGAATTGACTTTAGAGGATTTTTTATTATTATACTCGTACTAAATTCAATTTAATGTTCGTCATTGCGGGGAGCGTCAAGAACGCGACGCGGCAATCTATAGGTTGTTTCGTCACGAAAGTGTCTCTGCAATAACGTAGAAAATACAAACTGGAGAATAAGTTGTGGCAAGGATTGCAGGTGTAAATATACCGACAAATAAAAGAATAGTTATTAGCCTTACATATATATATGGTATTGGTAATACTATAGCAGAAAAAATTTGTGCTGAATTAGGCCTATCAGTGGATAAAAAAGCAAAAGATTTAACAGATGATGAGCTTGTTTCGATACGTAATTTAATTGAAGCCAAATATAAAGTTGAAGGTGATTTAAGACGTGATGTTAGTTTGAATATCAAGCATAAAAAAGATATACGCTGCTATCAGGGTCTAAGGCATATAAGAAAATTGCCAGTACATGGACAAAATACGCATTCAAATGCTCGTACGAGAAAAGGTAAGGCTATCGCTATTGCCGGAAAAAAGAAAGTCACTAAGTAATTAAAGTTAGAAAGATATGACAGCTATAACCGCTAAATCGAAAAAAAAGAAAAAGAATATTACTTTAGGAGTAGTGCATATTAAAGCTACTTTTAATAATACTATAGTTACAGTTACTGATACGCAAGGTAACACTATAGCATGTTCATCTGCAGGGGCGCATGGTTTTAAAGGAGCTAAAAAAGCTACTCCATATGCTGCGCAAGTTGTGGTGGATAAAGCGTCTGGTGAGGCGAAAGAACAGGGGCTTAAAACTGTTTCTATAAGAGTTCAAGGTGCTGGTTCTCAAAGAGAGTCTGCTCTTAGAGCCGTGTTTGGGCAGCATTTAGTTGTTACTTCTATTATAGATGTGTCTTCTGTAGCTCATAATGGTTGCCAACCTCCAAAAAGAAGAAGAGTGTAGTTCTGCTACTTAAACTATCAAGGAAATTGTATGTTATCTATAACCAAAAATTGGAATTCTTTAATAAAGCCTTCTAAGCTAATATGTGAAAATATTGGCAATAATCCAAATATTGCTCGTATTGTTATTGAGCCTTTGGAAAGAGGCTTTGGACTTACATTAGGAAATGCATTACGTAGAGTGTTATTATCCTCTCTACAAGGTGCTGCTATTACATCAATTAAAGTATCTGGTGTAGAACACGAGTTTTCTGCTATAGAAGGTGTCAAAGAAGACATGGTTGATGTAATATTGAACATCAAATCTCTTGTTATGAAAATGCATAGCGCAGAAAAGAGAAGAGTAAGACTAGCAGCTGTTGGTCCATGTGTTGTAACTGCGGGAATGATAGAAGGTGGACATGATGTTGAGGTTTTAGATCCGGATCATGTTATCTGTACTTTAGCTGCAGGTAATTCTATTGAGATGGATTTTACATGCGAAGTAGGTAAGGGATATGTTCCAGCTGTAAGTAGTAGGGATAAAGAATTGCCAATAGGCGAGATACCTATAGATGCCGTATTTAGTCCAGTACAATCTGTGTCATATAAAGTAGAGCATGCTCGTGTAGGGCAAGTAACAGATTATGATCGTTTGATCATGGAAGTAGAAACAGATGGTGCTGTGGCTCCTGAAATGGCTGTAGCTTTAGCTGCACGTATATTACAAGATCAACTTCAATTCTTCATAACATTTGAAGAAGTAGAAGAGGAGAGAGCTGAAACAGAAGCAACATTGCCATTTAACCCAGTATTATTACGCAAAGTTGATGAGATGGAATTATCTGTTCGTTCACAAAATTGTCTACGTAATGATAACATAGTATATATTGGTGACTTAGTCATTAGGACTGAAGCTGAAATGCTTAAAACTCCAAATTTTGGACGTAAGTCACTCAATGAGATAAAAGATATTCTAACAAGCTTTGGATTAAAATTCGGTATGGAAGTCCCAGGATGGCCGCCAGAGAATTTAGAAGAATTGTCTAAGCGATACGAAGAACCATATTAAATATTAGAAAGGTCAAGAGATGCGTCATAAATTAAAAGGAAGAAAGCTTAACAGGACCAGTTCCCACCGTAAGAGTATGCTGGCCAATATGGCCGTGTCTTTGATTATGCATGAGCAAATTAAGACTACTGTGCCTAAAGCAAAGGAACTAAGGCCGTATGTTGAGATATTAGTAACAAAAGCTCGTAGAGGTGATTTAGCTGCAAGAAGGCGCTTAATCTCTCGTATTAAAGATCAGGTAGCTGTAGAAAAGCTTATGTCTTCACTTGCTCCAAGATATATGGATAGAGCTGGTGGATATTTGAGAATTGTAAAAGCAGGCTT
>CAZIGS010000177.1:0-2795 GCA_964538645.1 uncultured Rickettsiaceae bacterium | reverse complement strand
GAAGGTGGTAAAACTGTTGGTGCTGGTGTTGTAGCAAAAATAATTAAGTAATTGTAAATAATCAAAACCTCGGTATAATGCCGAGGTTTGCTGTTTTATAAAGTAAGGTTGATAATGAGTAATCAAAAAATAATAATTAGATTAAAATCTTTTGATCATAAATTGCTGGATCAGGCTACCCAGGACATAGTTGTTACTGTGAAACGTACTGGCGCCGAAGTTAACGGGCCTGTTCCTCTTCCTCGCTCTATAGAGAGATTTACAGTGAATCGTTCTCCTCACGTTAATAAAAAATCACGTGAACAATTCGAGATAAGAACCCAAAAAAGGTTGCTTGCTATAGGTTATCCTACTCCTCAGACAGTGGATGCTCTGATGAAAGTCGATTTACCTGCTGGCGTTGATGTAGAAATAAAATTGATTGGGGCGTAAATGAAAAGAAGTGGAATAATAGCGAAAAAGCTAGGAATGAGTTCGCTTTTTACAGAGCAAGGTCGTGTGCTTCCTGTTACTTTGCTAAAAGTAGATAATTGCCAAGTAGTTGGTCATAAAACCATAGATAGAGATGGATATACTGCTGTTGTGCTAGGTAGTGAAAATGCTAAGGCCAATAAAGTTAGTAAATCTATGCGTACTGTTTTCGCAAATAGCAAAATAGAGCCAAAGTCTCATTTGAGAGAGTTTAGGGTTACTGAGGATGCATTTATTGATATAGGGAGTGAAATGAAGGCTGATCATTTTGCTGCGGGTCAATTTGTTGATGTTGCTGGAATTTCTATAGGCAAAGGGTTTGCTGGTGGTATGAAGCGTCACAATTTTAGAGGTTTGGAAGCTACGCATGGCGTTTCCGTTTCTCATAGATCTCACGGTTCTACAGGTGGACGTCAAGATCCAGGTAGAGTTTTTAAGAATAAAAAGATGGCTGGTCACATGGGTCATGTTAGAGTGACAAAGCAAAATCTTGAAATAATCAGTGTGAAGACTGAAGAAAATATTATTGTGGTAAAGGGTAGCGTTCCTGGTTGTAAAGGTTCTACAGTATATATTACAGATGCAATAAAAAGGTCTTAAGGGTAAAGGATAATGAAAGTAAAAATATATGATTTTGCTAAGAAAGCTGTAGGTGAAACGCCTTTAGATAAGGATATTTTTGGTCTAGATCCTCGTCCAGATTTGATTAAGAGAGTTATAGAGTGGCAATTAGCCAAAGCTATGGCTGGTACACATGCTGCAAAGACAGTATCTCAGGTGTCGGGAACAACTAGAAAGCCTTTCAAGCAGAAAGGTACGGGTAATGCTCGTCAAGGTTCTCTTCGCTCTGTTCATATGAGAGGTGGTGGTGTATCACATGGTCCTCAAGTGCGTTCACATGCTTTTAGTCTACCTAAAAAAATACGTAAACTTGGCTTGAAGCACGCTTTATCAGCGAAATATGCCGAAGGGAAACTTTTAATCCTGTCACAAAATGATATCAAGGCAACAAAAACTGCTGCGTTAAATAAAGCTTTGAAAGCTTTTGGTGAAGGTAGTTTTTTTATAGTAGATGGAAATGAGCTTAATGTAAATTTTGCAAGAAGTACTACGAACTTACATCATGT
The DNA here is from genome assembly GCA_964538645.1 of uncultured Rickettsiaceae bacterium. Classification (GTDB taxonomy): domain Bacteria; phylum Pseudomonadota; class Alphaproteobacteria; order Rickettsiales; family Rickettsiaceae; genus JAYUHP01. The sequence goes on along the minus strand of CAZIGS010000177.1, from coordinate 1,197 downwards.
AGGGCTAGTGCCACAAATTGGAGCGAATGTTTATGATATTATTAGGCATGATTATCTGATATTGACAGAAACGGGATTGAGTGCTTTAGAGAAGAGATTGGCAGGTGTGGTTTCTGATGAAGAGGAAGTGAAGTCGGCTAAAACTATCTCTAGCAAAAATGTGGCTGAAGAGAATATAGAGCAAAAAACTGCTCCAAAGAAAAAAACGGCAGCTGCAACTAAGGCGACGAAAAGCTCTGAAGAGAAAGCTGCTCCAAAAATGAAGAAGACTACTGAAAAGGATTTGAAAAATGCTTAAAGCTGAGATGTATGATATAATTAAGCGTCCTATTATTACCGAAAAAACGGCAATGTTGGGTGAGCAAAGAAAATATGTTTTTGAAGTGGCGCCAGGTGCAAATAAAATGCTTGTCAAAAAAGCCATACAAGAAATTTTTGGTGTGATAGTTACAAAGGTGAATATGCTGATTGTAAAAGGTACATCAAGACGTTTCAAAGGTAAAATAGGGCAAACATCTGATGTAAAAAAGGCTATAGTCACTTTAGCTGAGAACCAAGAAATTGACCTTGCAGGAGGAGTAAAATAATGGCGTTAAAATCGTTTAATCCGACAACTCCATCTTTAAGAGGTTTAGTTCAAATAGATAGATCTCATTTGTGGAAAGGTAGACCTCATAAGCCTTTAACAGTTGGTTTGAAGAAAACAGGTGGTCGTAATAATTTGGGTCGTATCACTTCATGGCATCGTGGTGGCGGCGCAAAACAATTATATAGAATAATAGATTTCAAGCGTAATAAGCTTGATATGCAAGCTGTTGTAGAGCGTATAGAATATGATCCTAACAGAACATGTTTTATAGCGCTTGTGAAATATGAAGATGGTACTTACACATATATATTAGCTCCGCAATCATTAAAGCCTGGTGATAAGATAGTATCAGGTGAGCAAGTGGATATTAGAGAAGGTAATAGTATGCCTCTTAGAAATATCCCGGTAGGTACAAATGTTCATAATATAGAAATGAAGCCTGGAAAAGGTGGTCAGATGATGCGTGCAGCTGGATCTTTCGCCCTATTGGCAGGTAAAGATTCTGGTTACGCTCAGTTAAAATTGCGTTCAGGGGAGTTTCGTATAGTGCCTTTGGATTGTAGGGCTACAATTGGGGTTCTGTCAAACGCAGATCATCAAAATACTAC
>CAZIGS010000176.1:0-2819 GCA_964538645.1 uncultured Rickettsiaceae bacterium | reverse complement strand
AGCATTTCTGGGTTTCCTCCTAACATTATATCAGTACCACGACCAGCCATGTTCGTTGCAATAGTTACAGAGCCAAATCTTCCTGCTTGAGCTATTATATGAGCTTCTTGTTCATGAAATTTTGCATTTAATACACTATGAGTAATATTGTTTTTCTTCAGTAATTCTGATATTTCTTCTGATTTCTCGATGCTAACCGTTCCAACTAAAACAGGCTGACCTTTCTCGTTACACGCTTTTATTTGTTTTAAAATCGCCTCATATTTATCTTTTTTATTCCCATAAATCTCATCATCATGATCTTTTCTTTGGACAGAATGATGTGTAGGCACTGCAACTACATCAAGTCCATATATATCCTTAAGCTCTGGTGCTTCTGTCATAGCAGTACCAGTCATGCCAGCTAATTTATTATATAATCTAAAATAATTTTGGAATGTGATTGATGCAAGAGTCTGGTTTTCGTTTTGTATTGTTACTTTTTCTTTAGCTTCCAAAGCTTGATGTAGACCTTCTGAATAACGTCTTCCGTCCATTATACGGCCTGTGAACTCATCGATAATCATCACTCTGTTATCTTTTACTAAATAATCTACATCCTTGCTAAATAAGATATGTGCTCTAAGTGCTTGGGATATGTAATGCACTAAATACATATTTTCGAAATCATATAGACCGCTACTCTCCTCTATTATCCCTTCTTTTTGTAGCAATGCTTCTATTTTGTTTATACCTTCTTCATTAAGATTTACTGTGCGGAATTTCTCATCTTTTTCGTATTCTGTTTCTGTAATTTTTCTTATCAAATTATCAATTTTTAGATAAATTTCTGTATTATCACTCACAGGGCCAGATATAATAAGAGGTGTTCTTGCTTCATCTATGAGGATCGAATCTACTTCGTCGACTATAGCGTAAGAAAATTCCCTTTGCACCCTTTGGTCATGAGTAAATTTCATGTTATCACGTAAATAATCAAAACCTAGCTCGTTATTAGTGCAATATGTGATATCTGCAGCATATGCATCTTTTCTGGCTTCGTCAGGCATATGGCCAACTATACAGCCAACTGTTAGACCTAAAAAACTATAGATAGGGTTCATCCATTCTGCATCTCTACGTACTAGATAATCATTTACAGTGACAATATGGACGCCTTTACCAGTCAATGCATTTAGATATGCTGCTAGAGTAGCTACTAATGTTTTTCCTTCACCAGTACGCATCTCAGTTATCATGCCGCGATGTAATATTAGACCGCCCATAAGCTGGACATCAAAATGTCTCATTCCTAATGTACGGGTAGATGCTTCTCTTACAACAGCAAAAGCTTCATAGACTATCTCGTCAAGGGTTTCGCCTTTCGCTAATCTATCTTTAAATTCTTGAGTTTTGCTTTTTAGTTCTGAGTCTGATAAATTTTGAAGACTTGGCTCTAACTTGTTGATTTGCTCTACTTCTTTTTGAAGCTTTTTGACAACTCTGTCATTAGCAGTTCCAAATATTTTTCTTAAAATCGAAAACATTTACATCCTGTATTAGTTATGTTAGTTCATATGCGTCATACTTGGGCTTAACCCGAGGCCCTATAATACATAGAATGGGTCCTCGGGTCAAGCACGAGTATGACGTTCTTTCACTTAGATGAAATTACACGCAGACACTAATAATTATATTCAATAGAATAGGGGGCAGAGAAGATGCCTTTTCTATGTTTTCCACCAAACATAGTTCCAAGTAATGGAATTTTATGTACTAGATTATTAATGCCATATATAGAAGGGATTACGGTACCTTTTATTTTAACTTTATGTTCATCTGTAAATACAGAGCCTTTGATGGTTAAGTCGAAAAATGGACCAGTTGCGCTCCCATCATAGATATTTATCAAATTATCCTTATAGCTAAATTTCCCCTTCATCTCTGAGAAACTAATGTTTTTATTATTTGTAATAGTACTCATTAATCCTGGAAGTGATAGATTAGACACTAAGCGTGTTAAAATTTTATTATCCACTGTTACAAATTTAGACAGATTGAAATCTCCCTCTGCTATAGATACGGCTTTTCCTGCTTCTGCTTTAGTAAGGTTTGTTTTAACAATCATGGATAACTCTCCTGCTTTGATATTGTTTACCATATCAAGTCCTTTTAGGAATGCGCCTGCGTTTGTAACATTTATCTTCCACTCCTCATGATTATCATATGGATGAAGAATGAAATTTACCACCTTGCTGCCTAAATTAGCGTTCATGATACCTTCGCTACATTTTGTACGACTGCATTTTACACTAAGTGCAAAACTATCAAGCAATATATCATTTTTGAGTCTTACTACATCAAATTTGGCCTTAATGTCAGTTGAGGTATTGGTTGTATCTTTTGCTAGAAATTGCATCATATTTGCTCCAGAGAGATCAATTAATCTTCCAGAAATTCTTGTTTTTATAGATTGAGGTTCTATCTCTATATCTGCTTTGATATTTGTATCATTGCTGATTATTTTAGAAAATGATAATTTGGTCACGTTGCGAGAAATATTGGCCTTTCCCTCTATTTTGATATTTGGTCCATGTAAATCAATATCAATAGGTAAATTCCCATCTCCTATAGTAGTTCCTTTAATTTCTAACAATGCTTTTTCGCCTAAAACATTATGTATGCCAAGTTTTGGTATGTCGAAGCTAATATTTGTCAAATCTGATTTGGCTAGAATTTCTGATTTGTTATTTTTATCTTTATATGTAAAATCTAATAATGCTTTTCCTTCGCCAAAAGAATAAATTGGTATTATATTTCCAGTATCTTGTTTTGCTAAT
>CAZIGS010000175.1:0-2842 GCA_964538645.1 uncultured Rickettsiaceae bacterium | reverse complement strand
TTCGTCATCATCTGGCCCCGACCAGATGATCCATAAAATTGTAAATGGGTCCTCGGGTCTTCGCCCGAGGATGACGGTACAAAGGCGCCCGAGGATGACGTGAATGGTCGATGACACTACTGGATTGCCGTGTCAGGCTTTTAGCACTCCTTGCAATGATGGTTAACTAAATTTAATGTGCTATTTTCCATCCCATGTCACTCTAGTTCCAGGTGGTTTCGGTTTGGTGCCTTTCATTGCGCTGAGAGTAGGTGGTTTAATGTCTGTGGTTGCACCAGTAGCAGCGAATGTTGCTGCGCTACCTAATGCAGAAACCACATCACCTAAACCACCACTTAAGCTTTCGTTCCCGCGACCCCCTGTGCTAGAATTAGATCTAAGAGCAGCTACTAATGCAGCAGTATTGCCTTTCATCGGCAAATCATCAGTGTCTTCAGGAGCCAGCAGTGGAGCAGGAGGAGCAGCTCTTGTTGGGGCTACTGGCGCAGGAGGTGCTGGCGGTGCCACAGTAAGTGTAGTCGCTACACGTACTCCATGCACTAATTTTAACTGTTCAATCAGCTCGTTTTCTATACTGCTACGCTCTGGCGGAGGTGTTATAGTACCACCAATCACTGCTGCTTTTCCATCAATGTTTTTACCTACTACCAATAGATCCATTATTTGATTGCCCTTCTCATCAACCATATTAGTGCCATCTTTATTGAATTTTGGCATCCATATTCTAGCAATTTCTCTGTCTTCAAGCAGTTTATCAAGTTCAAGTTTATATAGTTTTCTGTCTCCTTCAGACTTAGCTTTATCATGAACACCTTCAGGGCAATCATGCAATTTTCCGTTTTGAGCCAAATCTTTTACTAATTCTGCAGATTCTTTTTTAATGCTCTTAGAAAAATCGCTATCTGGAGTGTTCGCATGTTTCCAGCATTCTTTTCCCTTTTCTTTATCTAAGAATTTATCAACACGTTCACGAAGCTCTTTATCTAGCTTCTCCATATCAATTTCAGCTGGTGCTGGGATTTGCGCAACTGAGGTGGCTAAATCTGAAGACGATACAGATGTTGCTGATAAGGCTGATACTGGAGGCGAAGCAGGAGGTGATGACGTGGCGGATAAAGATGCAGTAGCTAAAGGTGCAGCCACGCTAGGACCTAGTGGATCGAGACCTAGAGCAGTTCTCATTTCTGGGTTTGCTATTAGTGCAGCATCTACAGCATATGTAGGAGATGAAGCAAATAAAGTTTGTGCAACTGTTAGATGACCATGTTTTATTGCGTGGTCAAGAGCTACGAGTCCTTCTTTGTCTCTGGCTTCTATATTTGCTCCTTTTGCCACTAATGTGGATGCTATATCCTGATGCCCGCCCATTGCGGCATAATGTAATGGCGATGGTAGTTGTTTTCCGCCAGCAGTTATTCCTGGATTCATTATTTTGCCTAATTTGGCTGGATCAGCTTTAGCTATTATTGCATCAACTATTCTCTGATTGCCGTTTCTAGCTGCAAGAGCAAGAGCTGTAGCTCCATCCTCTGGGCCATAGCGGTCAAGTGGATAGTTTCCATTTATCAGCTTTAGAGCAACATCTGTTTTGTTAGATCTTGCAGCATATAATAATAAATCTGGTGTGCCTGTTGTTCCAAATATTTCGTTAAATAATTTGTTTGCTTTTGATAAATCGCTTTTTGTATCTAAAATCCCTTGATCTAAAATAGAACGTCCTGTTTTTGGATCATCTGCTCCTTTTGCTACTAATGCTGCTACAGCCTTAGAGTTATGGCTAGCATCTGCTAGATATACAGGAGTTTGTCCGAACTCATCGTGTTTTAGTATATCAGCGCCTGCTTTATGAAGCTTTTCAATCATTTCCTTAGAATCTATTAAAGATTCTGCTGCAAAATGTATAGGAGTTTTTTTATACTTCCCTCCTTCATTAATACTGCCAGGTGCGTGCTCTATTAAAAATTCTAAAACATCTTTTTTACCTGCTTTAGCCGCTAGGTGCATAGGGTGTTGTCCAGAATTATCTGCTACAGTTAGATTAGCTCCTTTTGTAGCTAGATCATCTAAAATTTCCTTATGCCCACGCTCTGCCGCTATATGTGCTGCTGTTCTACCTTCAACAGATCTATCAAGATCAGATTTAGAGCTGTTGTTTAGCAGTATTTTAACCATTTTTATGTCTGGTTTGTCAGTATTAATTGCAGCATGTAACATCCTAGACCATTCTTCGTTCTTAACTATTTGTGGATTGCTAGCGAGAGCTGCTACTACGTCATGTTTTCCTGCTGAAATTGCACGTGTTAGGGCCTCGTTAGCGATTGTGGTTCTTTCTAGTGTAGTAGCTGAACCAGAGTGCTGTAATAGCAGTTTTGTAGTAGCGGCATGTCCTTTTTTAGCCGCAGAAAACAAAGCTTGTTTTAATATATCTAATTCAGGTGCTCTATCTAACCGCTCAAGATATTTTGCTACATCTGCTTCTCTTCCTTCTGCTGCTGCGAGTAATAATTTTGCATTTTGTGTTGGACGGTATAATGCTTTTCCTATATCTTCAGCTCTGAGTTTTGCTGAGCGTGTATTTTCTAATTCTTCTTCTACTAATAGCTTAGCTTTTCTAGCTGGATCTTGTTTATGTTGTGTACTATCTAATTCTAATCTGTCTTGAGATTTTTTTTCTGCTTCTGCCGCTACATCAGCTGCTAAATTGATAGGGGTTCGTTTTTCACTATCTCTTGTAAGTACGTTAGCCCCTGCTTCAATCAAAGCATGTACTACTTCTACATGCCCATTAGCTGCTGCGATATGGAGGGCAGTTTGGTTTTTATCACCTAATGTCTCTATATTT
>CAZIGS010000174.1:0-2852 GCA_964538645.1 uncultured Rickettsiaceae bacterium | reverse complement strand
TAGACATTTTTCAACCTTATATTAATGACTTGGAACAGTTGGCGTTGTTGCTTTGGATTGAGCGGGGCGAGAAGGAGCTGGCGGTTTTAGCAAATGGCTCTGATTCTGTAAAGCATCAATAGGTACAGCAGCAGATATAGGAGCCGATATAGATGGTCTGCGAGTTAGTGGCTCTGGTTGAGAGGGCGGTATGAGTGGTTCCCTTTCAAGATCCTTACCATTAGAACCTATGTTATTAATACCATTATATGCCGCAACTGATAGATTCTTAACACCATTAGCTAATCCTAATGCTCCTGCTTTAGTGATGTCATAAGATGAGCCAAGAACAAATTGTCCTATTTTATAAGCCCCATATGGACTAAGAGCAAACCAGCCTGGGTGTTTTTCTATTGAATTTACTACTTCTTTTGCCCTGTTTTGTAGCTTTTCTTTTAATGGCGGGTCAATTTTTTTCTCTTGAGCCTGTTCATTAGATTGAAGATCTTTTTCTTCTTTTGTCTTTCCAAATGCTTTATTCCAAAGATATTTACCTGCTTTATAAGCCCCATATGCCATGGCTCCGACTACTACAGCTCCCGCTATAATTGGAAGTGCTGCAGCTCCACCTGCAATTGCCATTCCAGCCAAACATGCTCCACCAACCCATAAAAATGGGTGTTTTCCAAATGATTTTTTTGCTCTTTCCCATACTCCTTCTGAACCATCTTTTAAGTTGTTGGGGGCCTGTCCTCCTCCTGTTTCTTGACCTCTACTTGCAGGTTGAGCTCCAGTAGATGCTCCTCCATCTGGTACTGCAGCAGGACTATCCTGAGATTTGCCAATATTGGGATCATTGGCAATTCCCATACTCGGTGTAGGTGTACTTCTTTGTGGTTGGTGTGGAGCTGATAGCACTGGGGATTGTGCTGCAGGAATGGTTGTTGGGACATATTCTACCTTAGGCACTGCAGTAGTAGTTGCAGTATTTTGTGGTCCAGTGCCCTTTCCAACTAATGTCATAATATTCTCCTAATAATAGATATTATGATAACATATATCAGCTAATAACAAAATAATTTAGAAAGAATATAAAATTAACAACTTAATATTTATTGTAATAATGAGACAGGACTTTTCTACAAAACAACGAAAAAATATTGTACAATAATTATTGAGGAATGGAGAAGGAAAGATGAAAACAATGAGTATTTGCTTAAGTGAAGAGCTATATGACAGGGTTAAAGTTATGATTCCTGCAAAAAAGATAAGTCAATTTGTAGTGGGCGCCATTACTACAGAATTAGAGAAAAAAGAAGAATCTCTAAAACAATCCTATATTGCCGCTGAAAATGATGAAGAACGTCAAACACTAATAACCGAATGGAATACAATGGATGATTGGAGCGATATAGAAGATGAGGATTGGCCAGATGAGTGGAAATAATATCATTAAAGGGGATATATATTGGGTTAAATTTGATCACACAGTAGGGGCGGAGATAAAAAAAACAAGACCTGCAATAATTGCATCAAACAATATACAAAATAAGTTTTCCAGTAGAGTTATTGTGGTGCCTTTATCCACTAAGCTATCAAAAATATATGATTTTGAGGTAGAACTTAATATTAATGGAATAAAATCCAGGGCAATGATTGATCAGATAAGAGCTATTGATAAATCTAGATTAAGAAAATATATTTCCACAGTTACTAAACAAGAGTTAGCGCAAATAAACACAACGATTAAACTAGTCCTGAGCCTAGAGTAGTTTATCATACTGAGTCTTATTCCTTAGACTTCTGCAAATAATGCATTAAAGCCTTAATTTATAAGGCTAAGCAACAGTGTGAGTAAGCAGAGATGTTAGACATCTCGGGTAAGACTAAGCTGTTGTTTAGCAGCAAATTCTTCTTCTGCTAAATGCAATAATTTTGTGATTAAATCAGTATATGATATTCCTGACGCTTCCCACATTTTAGGATACATGCTTATAGAAGTGAAACCAGGTATAGTGTTGAGCTCATTCACATAGATTTTGCCTTCGTCTGACACAAAAAAATCTACTCTGGCCATACCTCTACATTCAGCTGCTTTAAAGGCTTTTATAGCTAGCGATCTTATCTCTTCTGTTAGAGCTTCAGAAATATTTTCTGCTGGAATTATTATATCTGCACCATTTGGATCCAAATATTTTGCCTCATAAGAATAAAATTCATGATGAGGTTTTATTTCGCCTACACAAGATGCTTTAGGATGACGATTACCTAACACAGAACATTCTAATTCGCGCCCTTTAATAGATCGTTCGACTAAAACTTTAAAACTATACTTAAAAGCGTCTTTTACCGCAGTATTATATTCTTGCTCATTCTTAACTTTGTAAACCCCAACTGAAGAACCCATACAAGCAGCCTTAACGAATATAACCTCGCTTTCCAGAATTGAGCTTATTTCATTAAAGCTTGGCGCATCTTCATCGTACCACAAAGTTATGGATTGCACTACCGGCACATCGGAATGCGCTAGTCTTTGTTTTATAACATCCTTATCCATACATATTGCTGAACCAAGGACACCTGGACCTACATAGGGGATCAACATCATTTCAAACATTCCTTGAATAGTACCATCTTCTCCCATAGGACCGTGCAGGACAGGAAAAGCCAAATCTATTTTTATCGATTCCCCATTTTCAGTCATTATCACCGTTTGGTTGGGCTTACGCATTAAACTACACAACTCTCTACTTTCTAGCTTATCATTCACCTCAACTATATTTTGTGGAATATTATCTCCCTCAATCAGATACCAGTTACCAGATCTGCTAATAACAACTAGAATTGGCTTGAATAGTTTTTTATCCAATGCA
>CAZIGS010000173.1:0-2867 GCA_964538645.1 uncultured Rickettsiaceae bacterium | reverse complement strand
GAATTTGCGCATGATTATACAATCTTGATAATCTTTTCAGCCTATGCATTGGCACTGGAACTATCAAATCTGCCTGAATTATGGGGTTCCTGTAATAATTTATCAGCATTTTCGCTATAATTTGAGATACAAAACCTCTATCATAATATTTTAATGCATGGATTATTTTTTTACTATGTTCATCGAAACGCAGCAAACTCCTTGCATAGTTATAATATGGAGGATCATTTATACATCTGACGCATTTAGCATTTGTTTCGCCATAATCTACACTAAATTCAAAACAGCATATTTGGCAAAATGGTTCTGTTATGAAATTGAGCTTTTTCCAGCAATCGACACAAAATCCATTATTACTCAGAATAAGCCCTGAACATAAAATACATCTAGGTGGGTATATGTAATCTAATATATCACTCCAAATAGTTTTTAACTGTATAATATTACCATATTTGATTCTCCATTTTTGTCATTCTTTTGCGTAGGGCTAAGTTGCCTCAGACATCTGATGCCTAAACCATGTAATTTGCCTTTTAGCATATTGCCTTGTCTTCGTTTGAGCTATATTTATTGCTTCTTCTTTTGTAATTTCACCTTCTATATATCGCATTATTTCAGAAAAACCTATAGCTTTTATTTTTGTCTTATCCACCACTCCTTTTAGAGCTAGCACTTCTTCTATAACGCCTATTTTCATAAGCTCTAAAAATCTCACATCACATCTTTTATATAATTCATCTCTTTCTGGCATTAATATAGTAGTTTTGACATTATAATTTGCCAAAGGGGACAATGTGATAGATTTATGAAACTCAAATATGGATTTGCCGGTATGCATAAATACTTCGTAAGCCCTCATCAAACGCTGAGAATTTGATGGGTGAATATTTGAAAGCGCGAGTGGGTCTAACGATATTAGTTTTTTATAAAACTCTTCTTTCCCGATTTCTATAAATAACTTGCGTACGGATTCTCTAATATCTAGGGGAATATCTGGAATTGGGCTTAGTCCTTGAGATAAGGCTTTTATATAAAGACCTGTACCACCTACTATTATTGGCACTTTATTACGTGATGTTATTTTTTCAATTACTTCTAGAGCTTCATTTATATATATGCTTGCAGAATATGGCTCGATAATCGATATATGATTATATAAATGGTGAGGTAAGTATAATTTATCTTCCTCTGTTGGAGAACATGTTAAAATTGGGATTTCTTTATAAACTTGAATGGAGTCTATATTGACAATTTCTCCATCTATTTGATTTGCTTTCTCTATAGCAAATTTGCTTTTGCCACTCGCTGTGGGGCCACAAATAATTAGCAATTCTGGTTTGGTAGATATAAGCAACTTATTGCTTTCTAAATTTTGTGTTATCCAAAGAATCAGTTTTGATATTCCAATCCGCGCATAATTTCTCTCTAGTGGATGATAGCATAGATACTTCCACTTTGCATTTTAAAACATATAATTTTGCAATAATTGAAGGTAATGTCCAATATATCACTTGTCCTACTAAAGCACATCCATAAATTACAATCCAAGTAGATATGTCTGTACTAAGGCTTTTAGCAGCATCATCTATAGACGAACTGCCCCAAAGCTTTGATAAATAGGGCATCACGCCTATTAAATTGAAGGTGCATACAGTAGCAGAAGCACAGGAAAGATTTTCACGATCAATTGCTGTTACCACTACAGCTGGAAGCATAGCAATAGAAAAAAATACAAACCCGAACTGAGAAAAAAACAAAATAGCAATCGCAATTATTACTGCTGCTAGTTTAATTAATATGGTAGTTATTCTGAAATATCTAATTTCATAGTCAATATCATCTGCCATTGCTTATCTTCCCTTTTATTACACAACTAATATTAATGTAACGATCATACATATCAGATATGAAAATACTACCGTTAATCTTTGACCTAACTCTATTCCAGAAAGATGTATTACCGCTGGATTAGACATTTTTTTAATTTTTTTAGTTAAATCTATCACCTGTTTATTAGCGACATTATAACCCTTGTTATCGTTTTGGAATAGTTTAGAGTTTGAAACAACATATAGCATTTGGGATAACATACCACCACCTGCTAGCTCAGCTAATTCTGAAGTAACAACATTTTTGAGCTTTGTGTTATACAAATTATCATTAACCCATTCTATCAACTTTTGTGCTACAACACTGCATAAATGGGGTATCTTAATGTCAGGAGCATATACTTGGGCCTTCGCCAAAAGTGACATATCTTTTAACACTGGAGAGCTTTTTAAGGCGTTTATCTCTGATTTATCTTCTAAGTTTTCGTCTGGAATATCTATTCTACTTCTAATAAATGCAACTATATGTTTGTCGATATTGAGTTTTCCTGGAGTATGAGCCGCAACTTTATCAAGAGATACTAACAGGTCATCTAATGACAAGACATAATCATTTGCTACAACTGGGCTAAGACATGGTGTATATATATCGAAATCATAAATCATTTGCTCTAAAGTAACATTGCTATTTCTAGTGTTAAAACTTTCTGAGGCAGAAAATAATTTATCCAAATATTCTTGAGGTAAAAATTCATTTGCTGTTTTATTTTTAATGGCATCATAGTAATTTTTTGAGAATATCTTTGTTAAAACATCGATCAGTTGCTTGTTTTCCCCATATATTGCTGCAAATGTTACATCTGGTATGGAAGCAATTGAAATGCAGAAATTTTTAAGCCTAATGCAAGCACTATTAGGATCTAGCATTCCTATAATCTTGACAAATGCCGCCTCTATATCATCTTCTGCTGTACCTCTAGATGTTATATCTTGCAAATAAATATGCAGAAAATCTTCTATAAATTCAGTTTTATTCTT
>CAZIGS010000172.1:0-2871 GCA_964538645.1 uncultured Rickettsiaceae bacterium | reverse complement strand
ATGCCATTTATTAAATTTGGCAAAACCAATTTTGTTTTTTCCTGTAAGTTCTACTTCTACAGTGTTGGCATATGCAATATCATTAATCTGTTCTCTCGAAATCTTGTATACAGCTTCTTCTTCACGTGTGTTGTTATTGATGTCGTATCCAATTAGAACAGGCTCTTTAATTGGCATTAAGGAAATTATTCTCTCTTTATCAATAATAAATTTCACCTCAGATTGCATACCGTTAAATTTCCTATGGTTTTTGTCTGGATTCACCCATCTAACTTTGAGCAAATCATGAGGGGTACCATCATCTGATGATGAAGATACTAAGACAAAATAATATACAGGACCTTTTGACGAAGAAAATGATAATGGTATTTTATTAGACTCGGAACTGGAGTTTGTGAAACTTCTGTTATAGGTAGTTGTAGTGCTAATATCCATACAGCTTGAGAGTGATGCTATAATAATAAATAGTGGGATGTAACGCATAGTTTTTCCTAAGTTATAATCTCATGACACATGAAGGAATAATGACAATTCTCGCTATGGTACTAAAATATAGTTGACTAGTCAAAAGCTTCCTTCTATAATCCATCCCAGTTTATAAAATTATTTTACGTTTAGTGTTATGAAAGTTGTAAGTTCACTCAAGTCCTTAAAATTACGCGATAAAAATTGCCAAGTCGTTAAAAGACGCGGTAGGGTTTACGTTATCAATAAGAAAAACAAGCGCTATAAAGCAAAGCAAGCTTAATAATCTTCTGCAGATCGCGAGGCTAATTAGGTAGCATTGCGCTATGTAGTTAGTTTGGAGATGCAATTCGCTAAGTTCTCTATAGAGAAAAACCACTAGCAATGATAGTTATTTTTTCTCGCTAAATTTTACTAAAACCCTTGTTACAAGACCTATAGCAAGCATAAGCGATAATAATGGATAATATAACGCGCTTACTGAAAGCATCATAAGCCAATAATTACACAATATTATCTCGGTAGTGATTTTTCTATGGGATAATCTTTGCCTTATAGCTTGTTGAAAAAAATGATTTACATGAGGCAGCCAAATTTTTTCCCGCTTCATTATTCTTATTAAAATCGTCAAACCACCATCTCCAAGATAATATAAGCTAGCTATAATAACCGAAACAAAAAGCTTAACACCAGAAGCAGCAATTAGCATCAAGCAAAGCCCTAATAACATTCCAATTGTTATAGTACCTACATCCCCTATAAAAATATGAGCAGGGTGCCAGTTATAAATTATGAAAGCTATGGAGCACATTAATATCAAAGCGGCAATTATAGAAATGAGCTCTGAATGTATTATCACCTCATGTCTTAATGTGCAAAGTATTAGAATAGTAGTGCTAAGATGTATAGATTCAGAAGCAGTGATACCATCTATACCATCCATAAAATTGTAAATATTCATAAATCCAGCAAGTGCTATGAAGGCTATAACAAAATCAGCCCAATATGAAAGCTCTCCGTGGAATAGTTGGTATGGTAGTAGAAGATTATAGGCAATATAAGATGAGGCCGCTAAATGTACAAAAAATCTAAAAGCTGGAGGTAGCTCCTTTATGTCGTCGTAAAATGAAATAGCTGCTAATATAAGTAGTGGCAACAATATATACAAACTATAACTTAATTCAAATAATGCGTAATCTATTATAACAAACCCAAAAATAAAAGACGCCATTACAGCTATACCACCACCAGTAGGAGTAGTTTGCTTGTGTAGACGCCTATCATCTGGGTTATCTACGATACCAACTCTAGTAAGAAATAATATCAAAAATCGGGTTGCTACAAGACATATAACAAAGCTAACTAATAAGACTGATAAGACAAAAATAAGTTGATTCATATAAGGCAATTTGATTTAAAACTATATATATTATCCCTTGATACTATTACATGATCGTATAAATTAATATTCAAGGCTTTACACGCATTATCTATTTCCTTAGTAAGCATAATGTCAGCTTTAGATGGCTCTGGATTCCCACTAGGATGATTGTGAACCAATATAACTGAAACAGCTTCGTGGAATAAAGCTCTCTTTAATATTTCACGAGGATAAGCCGCCGTTTGATCCACAGTTCCTACTTCTTGCAATTCATCGGCTATAAGCACATTTTTTGTATTCAAATATAAAACTCGGAATTGCTCTGTTTTGACAGATCCTTGTGTAACACGCAAGTACTCCAATAAAGCGTCCCATGAAGTAATAACATCTCTGTTTAATATATTGCTTTGCATTATTCTACGCAATATCTCTTTGACCAGTTTAAAATTTACATAAACAGAACTAGTTACTCCATCTATAGAAAGTAGTTTATCCTCTGGTGCATTCACTATATTCGATATATTTCCAAATTCCTTAAGCAACTTTTTTGCCAAATCCTTTACATCTTTTCTTGGAATTGCCCAGAATAATATCATCTCTAGTATCTCATAATCCGGAATATTATTGCAGGAGATCATAAATCTTTCTTTAAGCCTACTACGATGGCCTAAAAAGTGAGGCGCTTGGCAATTATCTGAAACTAATTTTAAAGCTCTATTTACTGACATATGGTGGATTATTTAAACCTCTTTCTGATAAAGTAAAAATCTCATACCCATCTTTGGTTACACCGATAGTATGTTCAAACTGGGCAGACAGGGACTTATCTCTAGTAGTTACAGTCCAATTATCTATTTGGCTTAAGATAGTATCTTTCTTCCCTGCATTAATCATTGGCTCTATTGTAAAAAACATACCTTCTTCTATAATAGGCCCAGTACCAGGTCTCCCATAATGCAGTACAGCGGGCTCATCATGGAACACTTGCCCTATTCCATGCCCAGTATAATCTTCAACAGTTGTAT